>NZ_JACJPT010000115.1:0-16875 GCF_014696195.1 Sphaerospermopsis sp. FACHB-1094
TTCATTGGATGGAAGATATCATGAGATGTTGACATTTTCACCCTTAATAGGACTACTATAACTGAATATGTAAACTTTTGTAACGACATTCAACATTTCTGGTTGAGAATATTACTTTCACCTTTAGTTGTAGCGTAAGCGAAAGCAATTTCACTTTTGTTAGGTGTATAAATTAGCGTCAGTTCTTTGGCGGTGAATTGACGTTTAAATCTTGGATAGGCGGTACGTTCTATTGATGCCACTTGTTAATATGAATATGTGTGTATAGTTTTTAGTTTCAAAAGATATATATCACTAACAAGCGATGAATCTTTGTTTCATGTATAGGAACATTACCAAAAAGAACTATTTTTGGGCAAGTTTTTAAGATGGAATTTGTGGGGAGTTGATTGTGTTGATGATTCTGTCAGAGTACCCAATTATCTTTTATGGGCAAGTTGGTTTTTATGACTCACAATTCTCCTCCTCTGAAAGTTCCCAACTTGGAAAAACGCACACGAGAACATTTGCTGCCCAATGAAGTGGAAGCTATGATTAAAGCGGCTTCAAGAGTGGGTAGGCATGGTTTGAGAGATGGGACTTTAATTTTACTGGCTTATCGTCATGGTTTACGGGTATCAGAATTGGTAACACTGAGATGGGAGCAGGTAGATTTTTCTAGTGGCACGATCTATATCAATCGGCTCAAG
Organism: Sphaerospermopsis sp. FACHB-1094; assembly: GCF_014696195.1. NCBI lineage: Bacteria > Bacillati > Cyanobacteriota > Cyanophyceae > Nostocales > Aphanizomenonaceae > Sphaerospermopsis > Sphaerospermopsis sp. FACHB-1094. The sequence continues at coordinate 690 of NZ_JACJPT010000115.1, forward strand.
CATGGTCTTAGTTCTACCCATCCGTTACGTGCAAGAGAGTTAAGGTGGCTACGACAATTAAAACGAGAGTATCCTAATTCCCCTTACCTGTTTGTTTCTGAGCGTGGAACTCCGATGGCTGCTGCCACAGCTTTTAACATTATTAGGCGCTGGTACTCAGGCTGGCTTGGCGATAAGTGTGCATCCGCATATGTTACGTCATGCTTGTGGGTTTTATCTCGCATCTAAAGGTCATCTTCAGATTCAATTAACTTCTGTTGATTAAGATTTATATAGGCTTCTTTGAGTTCACTGCGTTGACGTTCACACTCAGATTTATAAAAGTTTAATTCTAATTGTAACTGCGGAAAATCAATAAGTTGTTGTTTTAATACATCGTTCTCAGTAATCAAATGTTTGATTCTGTCACCGGAAACAGTGGTATCGGCATTTTGGTAGGCAAGTTTGTAGATTGCGATCACCAACTGTCTCATAGAGTCCAAAAAATCACCGGGGATATCAGACTCATCGAGAACACCGTCATTAGAGAGTTCAAGAATTGCAGTGATGAGGTTGTTGTGGGTTTTGGATTGTTTGAGAACCGCGAGATTATCAGCCCGCCATTCCTTGAGTAAATAGCAAACAGTATCAGCACTGCCACCAATACCATAGATGTATTTTAAAGCAGATTGAACACTACGGGTAACAATACCGATCTGATTTTTTTGGAGAACAGCACAGGCGATGTCTAGCATTTCCCGTGTAATACTATTGTACTGTTTGGTTTCAATGTTAAATCCAGTGAGGTCAAGTTCCTGAAAAGTTGTTGGTAGTTTCATAAAGCACCTTACTCATTATACACAGTATGTAAGGTTAAGTTTACATTGTCAATGGGAATCATCCTCATGAGGAAAAGCCAAAGCAAGTTCGGTGAGGGTGCATTCAAGGATTTCGAGAACTACCAAAGTTTCAACAGGGGAGAATTGGGGTATTGCATGACCATTTACCCAAGCACTAACAGCCTGACGGGAAAGTTTACGACCGGAAATGGTACACCAGGCATTTTCTACGAGTTCAGCAAATCTTTCTTGACTTAAACCACGTCGCTTTAACAGTTTTACAAACTTTTCTTTTTTCATACCTCAAACCGTAAAACTGTTTTTTATGTCAAGTTCACTTTACATATTTATCCATGATAATTACATACAATAGTAAAAAATTTATTATGAAAATATAAAATTTCTATATCTTAATGGTTAGAAATTTTAACAGATGATTTGGAGTCTTAGAGGAAAAAGTCAGTAAATTCACCAATACACAACAAACCCCACCCATAAATGGATGAGGTCACGGAAACTGAACTCTTTTAATAAATGTATTTTTGCTGAATCAATAGGAACAACAATATCAGTCAATACCTTATGGGTATCCTCTAAGAATTTCTGATGACTTGAGCAATTGCTAACATGATATCTGATAATTGTTCTATAGAAGCAGACTGAATATTAAAGAAATTAGTAGCATTTACTTGCGATTGTCCAAATATTACCCTTAAACCACTGTCGCCCAATAACTGCTTAACCAGTTTTGCTTTGACATCTGCACTTACGCCAAAAGTTAAGTATTCTAAAAGATGAGATTTTTGCTGATTATCTAGTTTATCAGCTAAATTTTTGATCACACTAGTAATAGCTACCTGGTCTAAATTATGGCACTGACTAAGGATTTGATTTAGTTGATCTTGGCTCATCCTAATTGCTCTCTATTTTTCTAATGTTGACTTGCATAAAGTTATTGGCACTGTAAAATTATAGCTTTTGATTCTAGGAATACCCTATCAACACTATTGCTGACTCAATGTTTGCAATCCTAAATTGGTAAGAAGTTGTACTATTATGTACTTATATCATCATATAATATTTTGATTAAATTTTTAAACTTAATACTATTAATAGTATTTTTACTGCTTTCTTGACAAGTCTTAGCATATATTAAACTTATAGTCTAAATACTTAGAATTTATTGTTTTATATCAGCATATAAGTAAAAGACTACAAATTACTGAATATTATTCCTAACCACAAATAACTCAATAATTATGGTATTTGTTTAAACGTAAATATTTTTACTATTACTCCGCATAGACAAGGCTATAGCTTCAGCAATATCGGCTCTGTCATCACCATTCAATAACGGAATCAATTGCGCTATTTGTCTACCTTTCAAATATTTCACCATTTCTTCTGGTTTAACTTCAGTTTTTATCCCCAGTTTTGTCATTGCTTCTTTCCGAATATCCTCATCTAAGCAATCCAGAATGTCAAAATAAAATTCTGTCATGATGTCATGCTGTTTCCCAGATATCAAGCGTGAAATAACAGCAGCATTCACACCGGATTGTTGCGCTATATGTGATGCTTTTGTTCCCCGCGCGATCGCTTTTTTTAGGGCATCTACCAAAATTTCTATACGAGTCATTTGATTTATTTAAATAAATGGTATATTATTTAATTGTATCAAGATCCTGATGCTTTGCCAACAGTACCACGAAAGTATCGGACTCATTGAGCGTATAACTTAGAAATTTCCATAAGTTACACATCACTAATTTTAATCTAATTACTTTTAGTTTGCAACGGGGGGCTGAAATTAAATGTAAGAAAATACCTTAACCATAACAGTGGCTAAGGCAAAAAATCAAAAATTAAAATTTCTTAATTACCATTATGAACCATAAACAGGAATTGTTCTACTGTCTTCAGATAGAACTAAGAGATTTTTTACCCTTTTTTGGCAGGTTTTCTGTTACTTCCCATAGTTTCCTGCAAGTTTCCGCAGGATTAAGCAGGTTGCCGACTTTGGTGATAGCTTGCGTGGCGTAACCATACTGACTCAGCTTTTTTCTACCACTATTATTTAAACAAGTTAAGGTGCATTCATGACAACAACTATCGCGCCTAAACCCAATCAGCATTACCGTCTGTCGTTAGCGAAAGCAATCCAGGACTACAAAGACGGAATCATTACCGCCACCGGTCTTGTTTACTATGCTGTTGGGATTTTCCGTGCGCCGGGGCAAAAACTGCGTATCAAAGATGTTGAAGTTTTCTGTGAAAAGATTTGTATATCAGTTAGCACATTTTATAAGGCTATCAGCAAATTAAAAGAACAGGGGCGAATAGACTGGCTGGAAATAAATAGTAGGGAAAACATGGAGTTTATTGTCCGCGATAACCTCAAGTCTCAGCTAGGCGGACTAACGAAAGTCACAACCCCTGCTGGTCGAATTGATTTATTAACCGACACTGAAATCATTGAAGTCAAACGGGTTAAAGACTGGAAAGCTGGCTTAGGTCAAGTTCTTATTTATTCAGGATTCTACCCAGAACACCAAAAACGTCTGCATTTGTTTGGCACTGCCGAATATGAACAACAAATACCTAATATTGCTGCTTCTTGTGTTGCTTTTGATGTGTTAGTAACTTTTGACCAAGTAACATTTGCGGAGTTGGGTTCATGACAAAGCGGAGAATGGGTAATCGCAAATTTTGTCCTCTGACCGCCCAAACCGCTAAGGACTGGTATCAAAAAAAATACCTTTCTACTCCTGGTTATTTGTTGGTGATCAAAGAGATTTTAAGACCTCCGGGCATAGCCCTCAAAATTGACAATATCTCAGAATTTTGTACGGAATGGGGAATCAGCAGATCCGCCTTTTATCGAGGAATTAGCACCATTTCCTCTAACAACGATGGTAGTTGGGAAACTACGGGTTCAATCATCATCAAAACCGACTCAATTACTGATGACTTTGATGATTTCGATTCGCCAAAACCATCAGATCCTAGTCCAGAACCCGGTTCTAACAATGATTCTCAGTCTGTCCCACCACCGGAACAACTGTCCCACGCATGGGACACAGAATCCCACACACGGGACACAGAATCCCACACGCGAGACACAGAATCCCACACGCGAGACACAGAATCCCACGCACGGGATAAAAACACCGCAGAACCTTTAACACAAAAAAGCTGTGGCTCTCTACAGACATTACAGACATTACAAACTTATAAAGACTCTCTCTCAGACTCAGAAAGAGAAAGTTTTGAAAATTTTTGTTTGGCTCAGGTCAAAAAGTTACCGAACCCCCCAACATTCCCGCAGAAGTTGATTGAAAAACAATGGGAAGATTTGCGATCGCAGTGGGAGAAATCCCAAGGCAAAGTTTCAGCAGCACAGACCATGAAATGGCAAAACCACCCACTTAGGGAACAATGGCTTACCAGAATACGGGTGATTGGGCATTACTCGTTTATGTATGAGATTGCAGAAGAAAGAACGGAACGCACCAGTTTTTATGAATGGGCTAGTGCCAACAATTTGATTTGGATTCCAGGTTGGGAAAAAGAAGCAGAGGAGGGTTTAAAAAATGAACCAGGATATGGAACTACCGTTTTTTGACAGGATGCCCCTAGAACCTCCACAACAACAGGAAGACAAGGAAATCTTTTATCCTAAATGGTCTTGTTTTTGTTGTCATGATTACGGCGTAATTTACAGCACCCTAGTTAAACGAATCATACCTGGATACAAAGAAAATGAAGATAAATGGCCAATGTGCCAAAATCCGGGGTGCAACGCCTTTAATAAAAGGTTTGGGGCAAATGTAAGCATGAACAATTTTGATACTCGGTTTTCTAGTTTGATATGTCAGAAGTTGGATTTAATCGAGCGCCAGGGGTGGCAGGAAACTGTGGAAACCCAACGGATTAACAGAAAACTCAAAGAAGCCTACAACAAAGTCAAAATGTCTGGTTGTCAAGACCGCACAGAAAATCAAAACCAAGAAATCGAGCAGCGCAAACAAGAAATCGAAAACTACGACTGGGCAGGTGCTTCAAAGGCATACTTAGGAGATGACTAACTATGAATACTTTGCTTGCTACACCCTGGAATTACCGTCAATCCTGGAATGATGGTTTATGTTCCTACGATGGTCACACTATCTTCTGCGAATACGGAGTTATCACTGTCACCGATTACATCAAACAACGATATTTAAGTCCTGTTTGGTTTCTCAATCAACTCAGTGAACATTGGCAATTGTTGGGGGCGATCGCCTTATTCCTCAGTGACGGTTCAGCAGCTTCAACACAGGAACTAAGTCAAGCTTTGGGTGTTGAGTTGTCAGCTATCAGTAATGCGGTGGAACTGGGGTTTACCATTGGGTGGTTTGAGGTCAGTGACAAAGTTAGTTTGATTTTCTTAGAGGAAAAATGCGACAACTCGACTTATGCTCCGGCGTTGGTGCAGGTTTTGGAATTGCAGGACTCCAGACAGGATGAGAACTTGTGGGTGTCTGTGAAACCGATAACTACTGTGCAGACATCCTTTCAAAACGATTCCCCGGTATCCCCAACTACGGAAACGTGCGAAGCATACCAGTTAGGGAAATCCGAAAACAGGGAGTTGATGTCATCACCGCTTCCCCACCCTGTCAACCATTTTCAGTCAACGGTAAACGACTTGGTGCAGCCGACGAGCGAGACTGTTTCCCCGCCGTTAAACGTGCCATTGAATCAATCAGACCCGAGTTCTTTATTATCGAAAACGTCCCCGGATTGCTCAGTTGCAGACTCAAACCAGGAAGTCAAGCTCTCTATTTCCAGCAGTTTCTTAGACAAATTACCAAGCTCGGCTACGATGCGGAATGGCTTTGTGTATGCTCAGGAAACTTTGGCGCACCCTTCCTTAGAGAACGATTACTTTTGGTTGGAATCTCCCGCCGCCTTGTCATCAACTGGGAAAACACGACCCCCTGGACAGAGCAAGTTAGAAACACAATTAAAGAAGCTGGGATTATTACCCAAAGGCGAGGTGCTAAACCCGGTTATCCTCAGCGATTGGTACGATATCCCCAAGAGTTGGCTAGACCCCTTGGAGTCCCGTCCGGCAACGGCACTGTTAGAAAACAAAGACAGGCAGCAGGAAATCTTCTTGACCCCAGAGTTGCATCTGTCGCTGTCTCCAGAGTCCAGTACCTCTCAACTATCGCCGGAGTTGGTGACTACTGAAAAATTCTTAGAGGAAAGTTTAAGTACGGATAAATCCCGTGCCTGTGGTTGTTTGTATCAGTACATTGAAAACAAGAAATTAAAAGATGGCAGAATCGCTAGTTATCCCCGTGTTGATGGAACAAGAGATAAGCATAATTATTTACATTGGCGTTGGGGGTATTCTTGGGAGGAAAAGATTGATGGACAATGGAAAAACCGTTCTGTGGGAGTCCCTGCCAAAATCGCTCACACTGTCGCCACCATGATCAGTAAAGGTTATTGTGTACGGGAAATCAAAAACTTTATCACACTCAGTAAAAACAAGGGGAAATCCAATAAATAATATTTTTCCTCTAAGAATTTTTGTTAGGTAATTCCCCAGCACTAAATTAGACTTGGTATCTCAATAAAAAAACTCCCAAAAAGGAAGTTTATGTAGTATTAAATTTGTACTGCTTGTCTTTGCTGTAGCGGTATCTGTGGTTGTGGCATATTTTACTCGACTTTATCATCAGAGTTATTTCTGATTCTGTCAGCGATCGCCCCCCATAAATCAGCTATTTCATCTTTACTATTAAGATTAAATTGGTAAACAGTATTAGCATGAACCTGAGAATTTCCCATTGTAATCGTACAACTATTATCGTCTTTGACAGGCAATAATTTTTTAACTAACTTGGCTTTTTCGTCTATTGTCAAATGTTCCAATGCCTTTTCTAAAAATGCTAACTTTTCTTCACCACTTAATTTGTCGTAATGATTTCTGTCCATTGGAAAACCCTAGATATAATGTTATTATATTTTACCTGATGTTAATAGATTATGGTAAATTATTGAATTTGTTCAAAACGAATCCGGTGATATAGATTGGATACAATTTCAGATGATGTACCCCTTAAAATCAGATGTAAAGTTAACTTAGTTTCCTTAATCCTGCGTTGCCAACGTGGTGTGAGTTGACTAAAATACTTACCATGCAAATCGCCAAAATAGTCTAAACCATCTAATGTGAAATCCTGGTTTATAAATTCTTTAAATGTAATAATTCTTTGTGTACCATCTATAATCACCCATTGTTCATCATTGGTAGCATCAATATAAAAGACAGACAAAGGTAACTGTAACAACAAGGATTCAATTAATTTACCTTTAGCTTGGGTATTCCAAATATGTTGATTGTGAGGGAACTCAGCAGGAATTAAACGATTGTTCACAAATCTATCAACAACCTGTTGCACCGTCATAATTTTAGTTCCCATACTAATGTTAGCAGGGTCTAAGGATGTAGTGCGTTTTCGGGTTTCTTGGGGTTCAAAAGAGTAGTGGGATTGGGGCATAATGAATAAAAGTATAGTAAAATAAAAGCATAAAAGATTATAATATGATTATGAAACAACTGAGTTTATTTGGGAATACCGAATACAAAATATTAAGAAACCAAAAACCAGTGATGGATGCTGAATTTTTACAACAGTGGAAATCGCGGGTGTTTAATTATTAAGAAAGTATTAGAAACAGTGAACCACCAAAGCAGGTAACTTTATTTGATGTTGTACCATCTCACTGTAACCCTGACACCATAGATCCGTTTAAATTGCAATTACAATCAATGGCATTTTACCGGATGCCTGATGATTACGGACAAGCAGCCCTGTATTTTATCATTGATAGTGCATCTGAATTATTATTGTACATTGGGGAAACAAAACACAGTAATAAAAGGTGGAAGGGGGTTCATGATTGTAAGAGCTATATTGAAAATTATCAAGAATTACATCACCGTTATCAACTACAAACAGCAGTGAATATCGCGTTTTGGTGGGATGCCCCAGTGGAGAGAAAACCACGTCAAGATTTAGAACAAGCGTTAATTCAAATGTGGCGATCGCCATTCAACAAAGAAATGTGGGAACTGTGGGGTCAGCCTTTTGGAAATTTTTAGAGGAAAAATAATTAATTGGGGTCATTCCTGCCAATTCCTAGCTGACGCAATTTAACTTTAACATCTGCCCAATCAGAACCACAGTAGTAATGTTGTTTATCTCGAATATTGGCAATATAATAACCGTTTTTACCACCGTTGACTCTGAATAATTCAATCAATATCTTAGCTTTGGTTAATCCATTCCTTTATAAAGTTGAATCTAAATCAGTAGCAATTCCATGAGCATTATAAAACACCTTGCCTGGATAAAAAGACCAGGTAGTGCCTTCGCGGTGATAAATTTGCAGGTAGAGAGGGGAATAAATTGATTGAGTCATGAAAGCATTGTAAACAATCAAAATCAGGGACTCCCCAAACAGAAATCCCAGAGTTACTGTTAATGACAGTGATACCCACCGGTTCTAGAATCATGGTGACACCCCGCACTATTGGTTCTGCCAGAATGGGCAAATGCTGGACTTACTGCTGCTACCAATACCATTGCTACCAAGGGCAATACTACTAACTTTTTCATGATGTTTTGTAAATAAATGTAACTACTGCACAATAACATCAATGTTGACGGGAAACCCAAAGAACATTAAAACTTTAAAAACAATGAAATACTATGTACATTCACTTAAATGGAGATTCCCAACTTAAACATTGTGGTGGTACTGAGAAATTCTTAGAGGAAACGTCAATATGATATTTAATACCAGGGTAATTACTGGGAAATTTTCTTAGAGGAAACCATAAATTACAATTTAGCAGTGAGATTGGGGGAATTAACAGCTAAGGAATTTGGAGAGTTGGCAATAGTGCAAGTGCTGACTCGTCAGTTCGCTTTGCTAACCGTAGATATTTCTATTCCTATTTAACAAAGGAATTTAAAAACTGTAAGGGCAACCTTTATAAATATTGAAACAATAAAAACAGGGATTACCACAGCAAAAATTCCCTGGAATTAATATCTATCACAATTTGACTAACTTAAATAATAATTTTTTATATAATTTTGCTGTTTTTGATACTTTTTAAATTTCTTGGAAATTATTCAGGATTATAGTGTAAACCCTTGGAAATTATTAGATGTGTAAATTGGGTGTTTCGGATTAATGCGTTCATAATCAAAATCATTCGTTAGATGTATTTTATTGTGCAATAAAGTTGAGACAATTAGTAAAACCTATTAAAAATAAGGAGATGATTTCATGGATTCTATTTCTCTTATTCTCACAGCCTTAGTAGCTGGCACAGCCAAAACAGCGGGTAGTGTAGTTCAAGATACTTATGAAGGATTGAAAGCTTTAATTAAACGTAAATTTGAGAACCAAGGTAAATCAGGTTCAGTGACTATTCTGGATAAGTATGAACAAAAACCTGAAAAAACAAAAGCTCTTTTAGAAGATGAATTAACTGAAGTTGGTGCTGATAAAGATGAGGAAATTATTAAATTGGCTCAAAAGTTAATGGAGCAATTAAATCCTCAAGAATCAGCAGAGGGAAAATTTAGTGTTCAAATTTCTGGAGGAAAAGTTCAGGGTTTGACACAGCAGAATACTGGTACAATTAATCAAAGTTTTAGTTAATTTATGGAGTGATTATAACATGAATGATGATAATGTTGTTAACATTTATGGTAGTAATATTCAAGGGTTTATTCAAGAAAATAATGGTACTGTCTCTCAATATTTCATTTCCCAAGTATCTGAGTTATTTAATGGACAAACATCTGGTATACAACAACCCTTAACTTCGGTAGAATATGGACACAGGAAAGTTTTACTCAGTAAAGTTAAAGAATATTGGATCGAAGGTGTTTTAGAAAAATCAGTGCATACGCAGGCCATGATTGAACTTGGTCTAGAAAAACGATTAGATGTAATAGAGCGCCCATTTAGTGGTTTTGAGGAAATACCAGAAGATTCCAGACAAATTTTGCCTACGGGAAGCGATGCAAGTGATTTCTTTAATCAGATAGGAGAAGGACGAACTCTACTTATTTTAGGAGAACCAGGAGCAGGTAAAACCATAACGCTCTTGAAATTAGCACAGAATTTAATTACTCGCGCTGAGTCAAATTTGAGTCAGCTAATTCCAGTAGTATTTAATTTATCTTCTTGGGGAAGTAAAAGGCAAACCATTGAAGATTGGCTGCTACAAGAACTTTGGAGTAAATACCAAGTTTCCCAAGAAATTGCTAAAGACTGGGTTAAAAATCAAAAATTACTACTGTTACTAGATGGTTTAGACGAGGTAAAGACTGACCTGCGGGAAGCCTGTGTTGAAGCTATCAACCAATTTATACAAACGCATGGACTGACTGAAATGGTGGTCTGTAGTCGTATTGCTGATTATGAAGTTCTTTCTAACCGTTTGCGATTACGAGGCGCGATCTACATCCGTTCTTTGACTCCTGAGCAGGTTCATCAATATTTGGATACTGCTGGTCAACAACTAAGTGCAGTTAAATCTTTGTTGAAAGATGATACCACACTGCAAGAAATAGGTAAATCTCCTTTGACACTAAGTGTTATGACCCTGGCTTATCAAGGTAAACAGGTAGAAGAAATACTTCAAACAGGTTCACTAGAAGAGCGTCGTGAACATCTATTCAATGCTTATATTGAGCGGATGTTTAAACGAAAGGGAGTTAATCAGAAATACCCAAAAAATCGGGTAATACATTGGTTAAGTTGGTTGGCACAAAGAATGTTTCAGACTTCTCAATCTTACTTTCTAATTGAGAAAATACAGCCTAATTGGTTGCAGTCTAATGTTCAAAAAAGACTTTACAGAATTGGAACTATTTTAATTGGGATACTGGCTATTGGATTGATATTATTTTTAGTTCATTTTCTAGATTTATATAATGATAAAATTAACATTTTTAATGTCTTAACCATAAATGCAATAATGTGGGGTTTAGTTTTATGGTGGACTTTTGGAAATTACAAAGCAGAAATAGAAACTTTTGAAACTTTGACCTGTCCTTGGAAAAAAACACGAAAAGATTTGCTTAATGGATTAACCTATGGACTAAGGTGGAGTTTAATTTTGTCTCCAATGGGTGTATTATGGTGTTATTTAACTTGGAAAACCCCAAAATGGCCAAGCGGTTACGAGAAAATAGTAATATTTGGATTAATTTTGGGATTAATCTTTGCACTGATTATAGGATTGATTTGTGGGTTGAGAGGCTCAGAAATAGAAACAAAAACTATTCCAAACCAAGGGATTTGGACATCTGCTCGCAATGCAATAATTATTGTATTACTTAGCTGGTTAATTTTGTTTCCAATTATTTTTATATTTTTTCCTAAAGGGTTGCAATCAAGAATTTCGATAATAAGTTGGGGACTGATGTTAGGGTTGTTTTTTGGAGGTGGTATAGCCTGTATCCAACACTTCAGCTTACGTTTTATCCTCTGGGGTGAAGGTTTGATTCCTAATAATTTAACTCATTTTCTAGACTATGCCACTGAGCGCATTTTTCTACAAAAGGTTGGTGGTGGCTATATCTTCATCCATAGGATGATACTGGAACACTTTGCAACGCGAATCAATTCTACACAATCCGAAATAAGAAATGCCTATAAAGCTATAAAAATCATTCTTGTTGGGGGAGCGATTATTGTTATTGGTCTAATTTATGGCAATATTTGTTTAAATTCTGCGGAGTTTCAACTGAAATCCCAAGCAAATATGTTAATTTCAGCGATGGATTCGGTTCGCAAATATCATAATGATTATATTACACCTTTATTAAAAACACAATCAGAACAAAAATTTTTACAAGAATCAATTCCAATGTTTGCAGTAAATCAAGTATTTGATATATTTACTAGTGCCTATAAAAATAATTATGGAGATTATATTTATAAGTCCGCGATGATTAATCCGACTAATCTCAAGAATAAAGCTACACTTGAAGAAATCAAAATTATTGACACACTTAAACAACAAGATTTAGATACTCAACGACAGCCAGGATTGCAGAACATTGATCAAGGATATTTAAATATAAATGGTAATAAATATTTCTATATATCTCGCCCTATCAAAATTACTGATAAAAGTTGCTTGAATTGTCATTCGACTCTAGATAAAGTACCTCAATCATTACAACTTCTCTATAAACAGGGTAAATATCTTGCTAATCAAGGTTTGAACTGGGAATTTAATACAGTTATCGGAACTAAGATTGTGTATGTTCCTACCAGCCAAGTATATAAAGTAGCTCAAAGAGATTTTATAATTTTTCTAGCAGTTTTTATTGTCATATTTTGTATAGTGATAGTTATTATGAGCATTTTACCCAGCAGTTTTTAAAAGTTTCTTTTCAGGTTTCCCCTAAAAATTGCTAAGGTGATCGCATATTGAACATCATACCCAAGCCGAGATATGTGTAATTTCCTGCAAGATGGTCTAGAAACCCTTGTGATATCTACATTCTAGCCTTAGCGTACAATTTACCCTTTTTGGTGCGGCGGCGATGATTGTTAGGGTTTTCCTCTAAGAATTTTGTGAATTGGGTTTTCTTATGGCGATCGCCTACGGTGTGTGTTGTTAATAAAGTTCAACTATCTTTAAAGTTTCCCCCAAGAATCCCCAAATCCCCAGTGTTCACCGTTTAATTAAAACCATCACGTCGCAAGTCCCAAGGCAAAGACCGTCTACCCTGCTTTAAAATTGATTCATAACCTTCAGGAGAAAGCCAAGAACCGTCTTCTAACTGTACATAATCATTTGGTACTTGTTCTGGTGGTGTGGAAGCTGGCAGAGTCCAGGGGCGTTTGGGTTTGATATCAAAAATTAATTGCAGTTGCTCTTGAAGAATAGTGGAAATCATAGTGGCCAGTTCTTCCTTGTTAATCAAGACGTGAGAACCCGTATTGATTGGGGCATACCCGGTTTGTGACCAGATATAGACCCTTAGCCCAGCCTTGGCAATCATGCGATAATTATTAACTGCTATTTGTTTACCTTTATACTTTCTTGCTTCCAGTGCGTAATATTCCAGGACTGCATGACAAACTTCGTCAATAATAAAAACTTGACCGGATCTTTCATTCGTCAACAGCCTCCAGTCATTACCAGCATAGGGTTTCAGCGCAGTTTGAAGATCGTTCGCCAACGGGTCAGAATTACTTATTTGGTTTAGAAATTTGGTAATAGTAGATTTATCTACCCCACAAAACTGAGCTAAAGCTGTTACACTCATGCCACTGACACCATCACTAGAACGGGTACAGTAACTTTGGTCTGGGTTGGTTTTCTCTATTTGTGTCATGATCTAATTAACCTTTGTATGAGGTTTGGGCGATTGCAACTTCTTGGCGGGAGGGCGGTCGCCTTTGTTATAACTATTATCTCTAATTTTATGGTTTTTATACAGATAAAATACGTAAAAAAATGTACAATAAAAAATAGCTGATGTATTTTGCTTTAATAAAGGCGTAAGTATAACAATAGCCATTGTGGGAAGACCAAGAAGAAACCGATTAACCGACCGTGTTAATTACAAACTTGATAGGGACATTAGAGAAATTTTGTCACGAATAGCCGAGCGTCAAGGTAGAACCGAGGGCGCACAGGTCGAGCAAATGATTCTTTTTTACGAAGCCTGTCAACGTTTGAATAATGAAGGTGAATCCATCACAATGGATGCCATTAACGCCAAAGTTAACCAAATATGGGATGAATTAATAGCTAATGAGTAAACTTTATCTAGTTATCAGGGATTTTACTGTATTTGATTTTTCCTCTAAGAATTGTACTGAGATATGCTAGAACCACCAACGCTCAATAAATTCCAGGAAATCTGGACAAGCCAGAACCCCCAATATCTGAATACACCTTGGAAACAATGGTTGTATAATATTTATCAACAGGGTACTTTACATTTAATCACCAACAGACAAGAAGCTGCTTTAGACAGGGATATCAATAAACTTCTTGATATTGCTGAATTGGGGTGTCAACAAAAACTGTTAAATGAGTATTTAAAACTCAGTCAAAAACCAATGTACCAAAATTCCTATATTGCTTGTGATTATTTAGCAAATGCCTATGATTACATCAGCAGCGCACAGTATTTGTTGATATTATCTTTGGGGGTAGATATCAATATTTTTGAAGATTTTTAAGAGTCAGGGTATAGGTTATGCAGTACGCAATTTTCACAAAAATCGGTGGTGAATTAATACCAGCATCAAAAGCCGATTATCAAGATTATTATGGGTTTCTTAAATGCCCCGTATGTAATGAACCCGTTTTCTTGAGAAAATCACATTTACGAAATGGTAAGGAAATCACTGCTAGTTTTGTACATCATAAAGCAGTACCAGAAATTAGTACCTGTGAACTCAGGGTAGGCAATTATAGTAAAGAAGATATTGAAATCTTTGCAGCCAAAGCCAGAAACCAGAGATTACAAAAACTAAATATTAGTATGTGGAAATACTTGAAAACTAATATGTCTGTACACTTCAGGGGTTATAATCAGGTAAAAGACAAGACTAAGGGTAATCCAGCTTTTGAGTTTTTGTTAAACTATGCTGATGAGTGTTTAATGAACAACAGTGATTTAATTGTTGATGAATTTATCCCTGTTCTCGGTAAAATGCTTAAAACCCAAGATGATGATATTGGTATAATCAAACAAACATTAGGTCAGTTCAATGAGTTTCTGAATGATTTAAAATCAGACTGGGAACTGCACGAAAAAATAACCAAAGAAGCCGCCAAATTGTTTTTGTCACCAGCAATGAAAGAAATTAGATATCGGGTATTAACAGTGCTTTGTTACCCTGGAAATATGCAATTATTGGACAAGGATTTAGTAGAATTAAAAATGGGAACAGAGAAATGGCAGCAAATTTTTGGTAATTATTTGAATCAACAAATATGTTTGATTTTCTTGAGTGTTAATTGGATAAAATTGTTAGCATAGTTCTGGATTCCAGGTTTCTGTGGATTGGCGATCGCCTACCACATTAATATTAGTACAGTTGCTTGCTCAACAAACAAATAAACAATAAAAACCAACAACCATGTTATTATTATATTACTGTGGTGTTGAAAATACTGTCATAACGTTAATTATTACACTTTTCATGCTAAATCAAATATTGATTAGTTAATTATTGGTTTAATTATGTCATTTTGACGCAACAAATTGAATTTGATTTTATAACCAACAATATGATTGGAATCATCAAGATGAACATCATTGAAAGGATAAAATCAAGATGAATAATGATTTAGTAACTTCTAGTGTACTGCGACCACAAGAACGGGTTAATGGAGTTTCTCAAACAGAATTATCTGTTAGATGGTGGCAATATGTTTATAATATTCCAGCACCAGATAATCCTTTTCGTTATGATGAAACTAATGATCCTCAAGGGAAAAAAGCCGAAATAAATCAAGCACCTCCCGTTTTTAATTTAGTAGGCACTTTAGAAACATCAAACCCAGTTGTAAGAACAGTTGAAATTAAACCAAATCAGGGATATGAATATATCTTTTTTCCCTTAATTAACAGTGAATGGGATAGACTGTTCCCAGAGGGTGCAAGCGATAAACAACTTCAAGGACTTGCGAAAGCAGTAGGGGATACAGCCCTAGCAAAAAATGGTGGGAATCTCTTTTTGAAGATTGATGATATAGCGATCAAAGATTTGGAAAACTACAGACAAACATCTGATAAATTTATATACAATTTACCAGATAACAATATTGCAGGGCAGCCAAGTAAGATAATTGATAATGCTTTTTCTGATGGGTTCTATACAACAATTCAGCTATCTGCTTTATCTCCTGAAGACCACACTATAAAATTCGGTGGAACTTTAAATCTTAATAACCTGGATATACCCAATAATTTAGGACTGGAAGATGTCGAAATAATTCTGAAAGAAGCATATCCAGATGGAAGATTTTCTCAAGATATCACCTATAATATTTCTTTTGAACTTAATCCAGTAAATGGTACAAACAGGCAAGACAACCTTTTTGGTACTCAAGGCTGGGACAAAATTAATGGACGTGCTGGTGATGACCACCTTTATGGTTTAGAAGGCAACGATGATATTTATGGTGGTAGAGGTTCTGATTTGAGGGGGCGACAAGCAAGTTGAAACCAAGATAGGGAAAAGGTTTGAGGTGATAGACCCTCTGAAAAAATCTGGTGCTTATTGAGAATAGTATACAGTTA
>NZ_JACJPT010000116.1:0-16796 GCF_014696195.1 Sphaerospermopsis sp. FACHB-1094
AACAATGTATTTTTTCGCTAATATGTGATTTTTTAGGCTCAGTTTCCTTTCTTATTTCCGTAATTTCTCTATGTGCCAGATCAGGGTGCGGAATGTGGGATTAAAGCCCATATTGGAGATGATAAGTATCCAAGTATTGGTGGAGATTTGCAGTTAGGAATTGCAAATCAATACGGTTTTCAACCATATTTAATATGCAAACCTGAAGCTTACTTCAGTTACTTGGGTTATGAGCTATACCAAGATATAAAAACTGTTGGATATGCACGCGTTGGATTACCTGCAATGACTTAACTTAGTAGTGTTTCATTAAATTAAAATAAAAACTAATCAATCAAGTTTTAGTCTGGTTTTTTAATAAATAAACTAAACATACTAAGAAGCATAACTTCGATCTTCATATTGAATTTTCGTTGTTTTATTTTTCTGTGTGAGTAGTTGAACTTCCTCTGAAAGACTTTGATAAATCTCAGGAAAACGATCAATTTTAGAATCTTGTCTTAACCAAATTTCAAGATTAGGATCAATCCAGTTAATAACTTTATAAATATTATCATATCTTTGTTTAAGATTATCATAATTCCAAATGGGTTCATGGTGAAATACACGGTTTCTTAAATCTTTGATACCCGTTAATAGAGGTACTACAGTTGAACAGGTACGCTCATTATTCTTGGCATAAGGAAATATACTTTTAATACAAGGAATAAAAATTTTGTTGAAGTAATTATTATCTTCTCTCTTATTCTGTGTTAAAAGTGTTGTCCAGAAACCTAAGCTCAAATTTGTAATAATTTTATCTCTATTGACTGTAATTATAAAATCTTGATTCTCTCTATATTGTTTATTTGATTTTTCATTGCTAGTTTTTATTGTATCTTCTATCGCAGAAATTATTTTTTCTTCTTCATGTTTTAATAAAATTGTTGTATGATTTTTCTCGATGTTGGGTAGGATTATATTTAGATTATACTTATTTTCTATTTTATAGATAGCATTATCAAAAGAATCCGTATCACAAATAAACCAGTTTAAGTTATATTTGTTGATTAAATTGATATCTATATAATTACGTAGAGCTATTTCTAAAGTATGCAAGCTTGGATATAAAGACTCACAATATATCATGTTAATTTCATAAAGTCGTATAGCATTTTTAATATCTTGATCAGTTGTTTTCTTTGACGAGGATACACATTCAAAATATTTTCCTATTCGTGCATTTGAAAAAGCTTTTTGGAAAAAATCAAGATTATCTAGTTTCGGTTTTGGAAGGTTAGGACGAATAAGACTAGGTTGATTGATCATGATTTATAATAATATTGACAAAATAACTATGTGAAGAATATAATATGTATTGTAGATTCTATGGTGATCCCCTCCTTGCTTGTAAATTGACAGTAAGTGACGACCCTAGAGTGAAGCATACCACAAATAGATTATCATAAGTATCAAAAAAGTACCTCTACCGAGGTCTTCAGTCAGCAAGACTGACTCAATTGAAAACCTCCCTATATAGGGAGGTAGAAATTTTTAAAACTTAATAAAATTTAAGGTTAAGTTGTGCGATCGCTCTTTGTTAATGTAGGGGTAATGCGTTAGCATAGCTTACCCTAGCTATCACATAACTGACAAAAAAATATAAATGACTTATTCAAACAAATTTTGAATATCTCTTGCACCATGAATTACCCTTACAAGTTCAATTCCATCAACTACGGGACGGTAAAACAAAAGGTATTTACCAACAGGAAAACTTCTAAGTGATGGTGCTAATTCCTCACACAGTTTCCCCATTTGAGGTAATTCTGACAAAAGTATCAACTTCTCATTAATAGCATCTATAATTCTATCAGCAGCAATTTCATTATCCTGACGAATATAGAGCCAGATTTCAATGAGGTCATTTTGAGCTTCTGGGGATTGAAAAATATTTGCCATATTTTAAATACTGCTAACTAATACGTTTTGCAGCTTGTCTTTTTCTCCCTTCAGCTTTGATTTTTTCAGCATCAAAAGCTACACCTTCACCCCTATCAAGTTGATCTATTCCTATTTGTATTTCCTTCCGCAATTCTTCCATTCTCAACTTCCGTAAATCTTCCCGTTCTTTTAATAACCGTAGACCTTCACGAATGACCTCGCTTTGTGACTGATATAGTCCACTATCAACGAGTTCAGCAACAAACTGATCAAATGTAGTACCTAGATGAACATTCATAGATTCACCTTTGAATTAATTACATAGTCTTTTCTTTAGAATTGCACACCTGTCAATAATTGTCAATTTTTGTTAGTAGTGAGATAATCTAAAATAGTAAAAAGCCATTCAAATTCCTCAACCATGACAGAATTATTACAGCGTGCGATCGCTCTTTGTTAATGTAGAGGTAACTCGATCGCTCTCAGTTAGCTAATTGTGGAAGAAATACGTTAGCGTAGCTTATTCCTCAATTAACCAACCTCGCTTTATTCCATATTCAATTCCACCAGACCAGTCCATTGTTAAATGCTTCCGTACCTTATGAAATAAATGTTGTACTACAGTTGGATTAATTAGATTTTTAACATAAGTTTCTTCATACCTAAATTCTCGATCCGTGTTTTTCTGCTGACGTAATACATAAATCTGATCAACCTTGTACTTCCGAAGATTAACATCACTCGTCAACTTGATCCACTCCATTAATACAATATATAAACTATTCGGATTCCTAGCTTTTAAATCTTCTGCTGCTCTTGATGAACCTTCCAACATAGTTTTATCAAGATAAGTTTTACATTCAATAACAATAACTGGAATATCAAAAATATGAGTTTCTGTGTTACCTGTAACTGTAACATCTGAATAGTTGTCTGGTTCTTCTTTAATAATTGTCAGCATTTCACCTGAATTTTCTTCTTCTGGTGGTGTAACTGCTTCAAATGATGCTTCAATAGTTGCACCAATCACAAAATCATGATCTTTCTTTTCAATACGTGCATAGGGACGTTTCAACATTTCTGCATATTTGGGAGGAACAAAGAAAATATCTTTAAAAGTATGGGATTTTCCAATGAGCGCGTTTTCTCCAAAATCTTTTGCTAAATCTCGAAATAAATAATAGAGAAATTCCTCCAATACACTAGAGTGAAGATTGGAGCGAGAGTCAAACTTTTCAGCATAATGTTGTTGATCTAAAAAATCTTTATATGCTGATAAAAGTTCTACTCTTTGAGAAATAATTGCATTATCATTTTCATTAGGTGTTGATGTTGGTCCAACTAATTCAACATTAGCTAAATGCCATTTATCATATTCAATTCTAATTTCTTGGAGAAATTTTCTGCTTTCAGCATCTCTATATTTTTTGCGGTGATTTTCTTTTTGTTCGAGATTTGAACCATGAACTAAAGGGTTTCTATCAGTTGTGGACATAGCTCTAATTTTTCTTGAAGATGAATTGCAATTGCTTTAGCTAGAATGGGTGGTACAGCATTACCTATCTGATTGTACTGGCAAAGGAACTTTTCATTTAATCTATTTTCCCTTTGTAATAACTTATGAGATACAACTGTTTTCTTTCCTAAAAAACGATAAGTATCAGGAAAAGATTGGACACGCGCACCCTCACGAGCGGTCAAATTACGATGCTGGAAAGGATGAATAAAATTTGCATAAAAGGATGCTGCTATTGTGTATGCTGGCCTGTATGGATGTAACCGTCTGTTGTTTTGATCATAAGTTTTATTAGATAAGTCACCATTTCCACTACGACGTTTAGCACCATATTCTGTAGCAACATCTGAACTGGATTCACCCCATTTTATTTGTTTAAAACGTTCTACTAATCGCTGAGAATGTTCCATTGCTACATGATTATAAAGAATTTTACTACCTTGTCTGATCCAGTGCTGATATTGATTTTGAGATTCTGATATATAAGGTTGTTCTTCTTTACCTTCTCTCGCATTAAGTGGAGGTAAGTCTGATATTGCATCCCATAAGCTGATAGCAGGAAGTAAATTTATTTCTTCAAGGGATAATTGCCATATCTTGTTTTTTAATAAGTCTAGAGAATGGGTTGGTTGAGGACTACCTAATTTTTTACCTAGTTTGTTTCCAACAATAAAAACACGCTCTCTAACCTGTGGTACACCATATTCAGCAGAATTAAGTAACCATACTTCTACAAAATATCCAAATTCTTCAAAAGTTTGTTTAATAATATCTAGGACTTTTAAACCTTCGCTATTTTTGCGTGAGAGTAAACCTTTCACGTTCTCCATCACAAATGCTTTAGGTTGAAGAAAACTTATCCACTGAGAAAAGTTAATGAATAAACTATTTCTAGGATCATTTGGATCTTTTCGTGCTGGACCTGCAACACTAAAACCTTGACATGGAGGACCACCAATAATAATATGCGGTTTGTATAGACAAATTTCTTTAACACTACTTAAAGTATTAAAATTACGAATATCATCTTGAATTACTGTCATGTCAGGGTGGTTATAACGGAGAGTATCACACGCCCAAGCATCAATTTCAACAGAAAGGGGAATATTAAAACCTGCCATCGCAAAACCTAAACCAAATCCGCCAGCACCAGCAAATAAATCAATAGCAATAGGTTTGTCTATTTTCATAAATGTCTCATGTATTTAGCATTGAATTATAAAGCAATAAAAATTCGTTTCATTGGTATTTTTCAGTTAGATAAGTCGCATAATCTCCATTAATATTCTCATCACTAGAGATATTTGCACTTTTAGCAATGCCACGCAGTCGAGATAAATTACCTTTCTTTGATGCTGAGATAGATTCTTGTTGTATTGATTCTAATACAGTTTGTACCAATTGCCAGCGTTCGCTCATTGGTAACTGTAATACTTGTTTTTGCAATTCTTGTAATGTCATGATAAGATATCAAAAAATATTTATTTTTATTATATATCAATTTAGCTGAAGAAGAATAAAATTTATTATA
Organism: Sphaerospermopsis sp. FACHB-1094; assembly: GCF_014696195.1. Classification (NCBI taxonomy): domain Bacteria; kingdom Bacillati; phylum Cyanobacteriota; class Cyanophyceae; order Nostocales; family Aphanizomenonaceae; genus Sphaerospermopsis; species Sphaerospermopsis sp. FACHB-1094. The sequence goes on from NZ_JACJPT010000116.1 coordinate 4,971, forward strand.
AATCCAGTATAATAAATATAATCACAAAAAAAGGATGACATAAAATGCAATCCATTCTCCTCAGCAGTGAAGAAGTTGCCAAACGTGCTAAAGAATTATATGAAACTAGCATTCGTTCACAAGTTGAAACCGAAGAAAACATCGGAAAAATGGTGATTATTGATATAGAAACTGGTGAATATGCAGTTGATAAAACAGGGATAGAGTCAGCGCGTTATTTACGGAATAAAAACCGATTTGCTCGACTTTTTGGGATTCGCATTGGTTACAAAGTCGCTGCATCCTTTAGTGGAGAAATGGAGCGTGATTATCGGTGATAACTGGTATTATTAAAAATGGACGTGCAACTGTCAATGTTATATTTCGATTGCCAGATCAACCAGATTTTACTATTGAATTTGTGATTGATACAGGTTTTACAGAGTTTCTTTCTTTACCTCCAAGGGCAGTTAATCTTTTGAATTTGCCTTTTGTTTATGATATGTATGCAAATTTAGCAGATAATAGTCGTGTACTTTTACCAGTACATCAAACTACTATTATTTGGAATGGCGAGGAAAGAGAAGTTAATGTTTTAGCTACAGGAAAACTGCCATTATTAGGCACTGCTTTACTTGATGGTTATGAGTTGTCTATCCAATTTACAGAAGGTGGTTTAGTGGCAATTGAAGAGTTATAGTTAAATGGTTTTTATTAGTGCGATCGCTCTTATTTTCTATAGGCTAAAAAATAGCGATCGCCCATCCTAAATTTACCTCTCTAATCCTCCACAGATGCTAACTTTAAAGGATACAATGGTTCAGATCCATTTAATTGCCAAATCCTAAATACCAACGCAGACGCAACTGTTAACCACACACAAGAAAAAGATAAAATCATCCCCGCTAAAGGAACGGTTTGCCAATAAATTACTGTGACAACAATTGCCGATAACCAAGGTCCTAAAATCACAACTGGAACAGCAGCACCTAATCTGCGTTCTACGGTAAAAATCGTATTCCAAGTATCACCGACAGCTAAATGAATCACAAATAAAATGAAAGGTAATACCAAGAATTGATGATTTAATTCTTGCCAAATTAACACAGAAGAAATCACCCGTAAAACAGCAATCAGCATCCAAACTATAGGAAATGCTAAAGGTGGGGGAGACCATCTTGGTCTAATTACTTGATCATAAGTTGTTTGAGAACGGGTATTATCTAAAAGTGAAAAAATCCGAGAACGAATACTTAATAAAGCGAAAAATAAGGCAGTAACTACAGTGCTAACCCAACTAGGAAAGGCAGAATTACTATCAAGTAAATTGACTAAATTTTCCATTCCTAGTAATACTAGAATCATTGTTCCTATTTGCAGAATAGTCCCTAGCTTATAAACGATGACTGCTTTGATGTCTAGTTCTTTTGTGGTTGCTGATGTGTTGAGAGACTGTTTTTGATTTCCTGGTTTTACTCCCATTACTGTGTTGACAAACTTTTCCAAAATGCCGATATTACTGCTTTGATTCATGGTGAATAAATTGCGAGTATTTTTTAGTAGTGTTCATAAATTATTATATGATATAATTCACAATCAACCCTAGTTATAAATAGTTATATTTTTTTACTTCCTGCTGTAGAATAAACCCATCTTCTCATGTTCGGTTTCTTTGACAACCAATTCAGACATATCTTGATAAATTGATAATCAAGCGAGTTGAAAGTAACTGCCATGAGTAATCTTTCCCATTCTCAGCCTGAGTATTTCGCACCACAAGAAAATAATGATCAGTTTTGGCAATACATACAATCTTTAAACCCAGAAGCAGTATCCCAACTATCTAAACCTAACTCACCAGAAGTATTAGAATTGATTCAAAAATCTATTGTTGCTATGTTAGGTAATTTGCCTCATGACAGATATAATACTATGATTACCACTAGCCGAGATGAATTAGGAAAACTTTTAGGTTCAGCAATGATTGATGGGTATTTTTTACGTAATGCAGAACAAAGATTAGAAATGGAAAAGAATTTCCAATTAGTAGATTTTCAGTAAAGTAATAAGTTAAGAGTCAGTAGGGGTTTAGCAATGCTAAACCCTGACAGTTTATCTACATCCTAAAGATTCACGAGTATCTACACCAGTTTTAGAATTAACACCACTAGCTTTAACACAAAGTTTTTTCATTTCTACCCCATCTAAAACCGCATTGGTAAAGTCTGCACCAGTGACATTAACATTATCAAAAGTTGAACGCAACATCATCGCATCTGTCAATACTGCATCACTTAAATCAGCATTTTTGAACTTGGCTAAATAAGCAATACCTTGACCAAAATTTACACCATGTAAATTTACACCTTCTAACAGAGTACCGTTAAACACTCCACCCCGTAAGTCAGCATTGCTAAAGTTAGCATTCTCTAATTTAATGTTGGTAAATTCTTTACCGATTAAATTTTGTCCTGAAAAATCTTGACTTTGTACCTCATCCCCTGCGGAACGGGTAATACTGGAAGAACTTGCTGCTTGTGCGGATAAGGGAGATACAAACAACACCACAGCTAAAACTACACTAACGAGTATTTGCCAAATTTGCCCACGCTTCATAATTTTTGTTTAATAAATCTCAACAATTACACTATTAATTATTAAACCGCACTAGGGAAGATAGATCCCTGACTTCTTGAAGAAGTCGGGGATCTGGGTAAAATACCTAAAATAACTAAAACACCAAAAAAACCTGTGGCGAAACCAGAAAATAATACCCAATTTCTAGCGCAAACTCCTTTATATCACATCGGTGTTGAACTCAAAGCCCGCTTTACCAGCTTTGGTGGGTGGGAAATGCCAGTACAATATAGTGGTATTACCCAAGAACACCAAGCTGTCAGAAATGCTGCTGGAATGTTCGATATTTCCCACATGGGTAAATTTACTCTCCAAGGTCAAAACCTGATTTCCCAACTAGAAAAATTAGTCCCTTCCGATTTAAGTCGTCTACAACCCGGTCAAGCCCAATATACAGTGTTGTTAAATGAGCAAGCCGGAATCATTGATGATATCATTATTTACTACCAAGGTAGAGAAAATACAGATAGCGAAAAAGCGGTAATTATCGTTAATGCTGCCACAACAGAAAAAGACAAAACATGGTTATTACAACATTTTGACCTGGATACAATCCAATTTCAAGACCTGTCACGGGATAAAATCTTAATAGCTGTTCAAGGTCCAAAAGCTACAAATATTTTACAATCTTTTGTATCAGCCGACTTAACCCCAATTAAAGCCTTTGGGCATTTAGAAACAACCATTTTTGGTCAACCCGCTTTCCTTGCTCGTACAGGCTACACTGGGGAAGATGGCTTTGAAGTGATGGTAGACCCCGAAGTAGGGATAAAATTGTGGCAAAGCCTCTATGATGCTGGTGTCATTCCCTGTGGTCTTGGTTGTAGAGATACATTGCGTTTAGAAGCAGCAATGGCACTTTATGGACAAGATATCGACGACAACACCACACCCCTAGAAGCGGGTTTAGGGTGGTTAGTTCATTTAGATACAAAAAGCGATTTTATCGGTCGGGAGATTTTACAACAACAAAAAACCGTGGGAGTACATCGTAAACTCGTAGGTTTACAAACCCAAGGGCGAAATATTTCCCGTCATGGCTACACCGTATTATCTTCAGGTGAAGTAGTGGGAGAAGTAACAAGCGGTACTTTATCACCTACCCTTGGTTATCCCATTGCTTTAGCTTATGTTTCCAGTCAGTTAGCAACCGTTAAACAGGAGTTAGAAGTGGAAATACGCGGTAAAGCTTATCCAGCAGTCGTGGTAAAACGTCCTTTTTATCGCTCAAAAAATCGTGTTACTAACTGATAAGTTTTGAGATTTTTGAGGAATAATGTTGTTTGGGTTACTCTGGTAACACCATTTTTTTAACGTGGAAGAGGAAGTGTTATGGCTTTTGAATATCCCGATGATTTACGCTATCAAGATACTCATGAATATGTACGTTTAGATGGGGAAATAGCCACTATCGGTATTACTGAGTTTGCTATAGATCAACTGGGTGATATTGTATTTTTGGATCTGTCAGAAATTGGTGATGCGGTCTCCAAGGGAGACTCATTTGGTACAATTGAATCTGTTAAAGCTGTAGAAGACCTGAAATCACCAGTTACAGGTACAGTAGTAGAACGCAATGAAGATTTGATTAACTCTCCTGAGTCAATAGTTGATGATCCTTATGGTGATGGTTGGTTTATCAAAGTGCGTGTTAATGATCCTGGGGAAGTTGAAGATGGGATGACAGCTAGTGAGTATAGTGCTTTGGTAGAGGGTTCGTAAACTAGGTGACAAGTGACAGGTGACAGAGTTGAAATGTTCTTTGGATCTGTTTCTTGTCATCTGTTGAGATAATTAAAATAAATCACCAAATAAATCCCAAGTAAATTCCTAAAAATTTTTGCTTATGACACAGGTATCTTATCCTCGTCGTAGTCGCATCCTCTCATCAGCAACTACAAAAACTGCACAGTTATCAGACATACATCATTCTCAAGCAAAACGTCAGGAAATAGCTAAACGGTGTCGTGTTATTTTTGAACGTCTTCGAGAACAGCTAATAGTAGATCATCATAACTGGTTTATTGCCATTAACCCCGATAAGGAAGAATATTTGATTAATCCTGATCTACAAGGTTTAATACAGCAAATTCGTCAAAAATACAGCGATAACGACCTGAAACTAACTATATTTTGCCTCAATGATACGGGAAACTGCGGTAGATTATGGGTATAAGTAGGAAAACTATCTGACAACAACGCATAACGTAATTTTATTATCAATTACCAATTACCAATTACCAGCCTTAACTAAATATCCAGCAACTTGGTAATAGTCAAAGTAATCATTACAATATATTAAACCTTAACATCTGGAGCATAATTTGTGGTAGCTAATCCCCCACGTCCTCAAGTTTCAGCTAAAAACAACCAAATAAGCGAGTTTGCTAAAAGACACATCGGACCAAAAGCAGATGACGTTCAACAAATGTTGAATTTATTGGGTTTATCTAATTTAGATGATTTAATCGCTAAAACCGTACCCTCATCTATTCGCTTTAACCAAGATTTAAAATTACCAGCAGCACAAAGCGAATATGCAGCATTAGCAAAATTAAAACAAATCGCTGAAAAGAATCAAGTTTACCGTTCTTACATCGGGATGGGGTATCACGATTGTATTACCCCTGGAGTGATTCAACGCAACATCTTAGAAAATCCCGGTTGGTACACTGCTTATACCCCCTATCAACCAGAAATCGCTCAAGGACGTTTGGAAGCCTTGTTGAATTTCCAAACCATGATTATTGATTTAACTGGTTTAGAAATTGCAAACGCTTCTTTATTAGACGAAGCGACCGCAGCAGCAGAAGCAATGAGTATGAGTTATGGTATCTGCAAAAATAAATCCCATAACTTTTTTGTTTCTAGTGCGTGTCATTCCCAAACTATTGATGTATTGCAAACTCGCGCTAAACCTTTAGGCATTAATATCATTATCGGTGATCATCAAACCTTTGATTTTTCTGAAACTATCTTTGGGGCGATTCTGCAATATCCCGCAAGTGATGGTACAATTTACGACTATCGCAACTTTATAGAACAGTCCCATGCTCAGGGTGCATTGGTGACAATTGCGGCAGATCCTCTCAGTTTAACATTACTCACACCACCCGGTGAATTAGGGGCAGATATAGCAGTAGGCAGCACCCAGAGGTTAGGTATTCCTATGGGATTCGGTGGACCTCATGCAGCTTATTTTGCTACTAAGGAAGAGTATAAACGCTTAGTTCCAGGGCGCATTGTTGGTGTATCAAAAGATGTTCATGGTAAACCTGCCTATCGGTTAGCATTACAAACCCGTGAACAACATATTCGCAGAGATAAAGCTACTAGTAATATTTGCACAGCGCAGGTACTGTTGGCAGTGATGGCGGGGATGTATGGAGTGTATCATGGACCCGATGGTTTAAGGGGAATTGCCCAAAATATCCACCAATTAACAGCAACTTTAGCCGCAGGTTTGCAAAAGTTAGGTTATAAAATTGTTAGTGACAACTTCTTTGATACACTGCGGATTGAGTTAGGAAATACCAGTTTACAGGCAATTTTAGAAGCTGCGGATGCGAGAAATATCAACTTGCGAATTTTTGATAATTCTGATGTGGGAATTTCCTTAGATGAAACGACAACGGAAGCAGATGTAATTGATTTATTGCAAATTTTCGCAGGTACAGATAACTTACCTTTCAGCGAAACAGAACTTACTTCTCTTACCAATTACCAATTACCAATTACCAATTACGCATTACTTCGTGAAAGTGAATACCTAACTCATCCCATCTTCAACCGCTATCATTCAGAAACGGAATTATTACGTTATTTACATCAACTGGAAACCAAGGATTTATCATTAACAACATCAATGATTCCTTTGGGTTCTTGTACCATGAAGTTAAACGCAACTTCAGAAATGATTCCTGTAACTTGGGCAGAATTTGGTAAAATCCATCCTTTCGCGCCAATTTCCCAAACCAGAGGTTATCAAATTCTCTTTCAACAACTAGAAGCATGGTTAGCAGAAATTACAGGATTTGCGGGAATTTCTTTACAACCAAATGCAGGTTCTCAAGGTGAATATGCGGGACTTTTAGTAATTCGTGAATACCATGAAAGTCGGGGAGAAGCACACAGAAACGTTTGTTTAATTCCCCAATCTGCACATGGTACAAATCCTGCGAGTGCGGTAATGTGTGGAATGAAAGTTGTAGGAATTGCCTGTGATGATCATGGTAATATTGATGTTGCTGATTTAAAAGCGAAAGCTGAAAAACATAGTAGTGAATTAGCAGCTTTAATGGTGACATATCCATCAACTCATGGAGTATTTGAAGAAGCAATTCAAGAAATTTGTGCCATAGTTCATGAACATGGTGGACAAGTTTACATGGACGGGGCTAATATGAATGCTCAGGTGGGTATTTGTCGTCCTGGTGATATTGGTGCTGATGTTTGTCATTTGAACTTACACAAAACTTTCTGTATTCCTCATGGTGGTGGTGGTCCGGGAATGGGTCCCATTGGTGTCGCTTCCCATCTTGTACCGTTCTTACCTGGTCATTCTGTAATTAAAATACAGGAAAATAATCCAAAATCCAAAATCCAAAATCCAAAATTCTCTGGTGCGGTTTCTGCTGCACCTTGGGGAAGTGCGAGTATTTTGGTAATTTCTTGGATGTACATTGCAATGATGGGTGCAGATGGTTTAACGGAAGCAACCAAAATTGCGATTTTAAATGCTAATTACATCGCTAAGAAATTAGAATCTTTTTATCCGGTTTTATATCGCGGAAAAAATGGTTTTGTAGCACATGAATGTATTTTAGATTTACGTGCTGTGAAAAAATCAGCCAACATCGAAATTGATGATGTTGCGAAGCGGTTAATGGACTATGGTTTTCATGCACCTACTGTTTCTTGGCCTGTGGCTGGTACAATTATGGTAGAACCAACAGAAAGCGAATCTAAGGAAGAATTGGATTGTTTTTGTGAGGCGTTAATTGCGATTAGAAAAGAGATTTCTGACATTGAATCTGGTAAGATGGATCTGCAAGATAATGTGTTGAAAAATGCGCCTCACACTGCGGAAAGTTTGATTGTTGTTGAGTGGAAACATGATTATTCTCGTGAACAAGCTGCTTATCCTGCTAGTTGGAGTAAGGAATATAAGTTCTGGCCAAGTGTGGGTAGGATAGATGCTGCTTTTGGCGATCGGAATTTTGTTTGTTCTTGTTTACCGATGGAGGCTTATAGTTAGTTAATTGTAGGGTGCGTTACATTTCATTAACGCACCGTTTTCATTGTGGGATAAGGTGCGTTACTGATGGTAATGCACCCTACGGACTAACTCAAGCAAATAAAATTGTTAGAGTATGTTTTCTCTACAGAATTATTGCATTCAACCCAACCTATGAGGCGATGCTAAACAAAGTTAAAGTAATAACTGGTTAGCTGAATACTGATGTTATCTTGAACGACTCCAATTAAGTCATTTCCTTGATAGATGGCTGTATCTAAAGCAGAACCACCAGCCCAATTTTCCCGCCGTAGGCTAAGTGAAATATTCCTAATTTGAATATAGTCGTTTACCCCGCTATAGTCGGTAATAAGGGCATAACCACCACCTCTATAATAGTTGCCAGCACTTGTACCTAAGACAAAAGTGTCCCAACCAGCGCCTCCAGCTAAGGTGTCATACTCAAAACTGTTAAAAGTCAGAGATGTAGAACCGGTTAAGCGATCATCACCAGAACCACCACTTAGATCATCATTCCCTGATCCTCCTAGTAAGGTATCATTTCCCCATTCTCCATATAAATTGTCATTGCCAGTTCCTCCATTTAAATTGTCATTGCCATCCCCGCCCCATAAGGTATCATTTCCCCATTCTCCATATAAATTGTCATTGCCAGTTCCTCCATTTAAATTGTCATTGCCATCCCCACCCCGTAAGGTATCATTTCCCGACCATCCATAAAGGTAATCGTTGCCAGAGCCACCGTCAATCCAATCATTATTGGTATTACCCGATATGGTATCATTACCATCATAACCATAGGCATAAAGTCGTAGAGTTCCCGTATAGTTGTAGTAGTTTGCAAAACTTGTTCCGTAGTAATAGGTAATAGTCATTGTTTAATTCCCCTATCCTGACTTTAAAATGTGCAATTTTTTTTCAAAACTCTAATACTGTTCTTGTTTATATAAGGCACAGCTACAAATAAAAACATAAAAATGTTCTTTTGTCAATGATTAAACAATAAGTAAATATTATTCAAATAATAGATAATAGGTTATAGATAATAGATAACAGGGCGTTGCTGATGTTTGGTATGATTTGTGTTTAGTTTGTAGGGTGCGTTAATAGACATCTCCGAAAAAGATTGTAGAGACGTTCCATGGAACGTCTCTACAATGGTTTTGGAAAACGCACATTTAATTTCCGGAGATGTCTAATGAAATGTAACGCACCTTTTTGATTTTTTTATTGAAATGGTGCGTTAGCGTCAGCGTAACGCACCCTACAGAGTTTCACAATAATATAGATGATGATTAAATTGTTGGGTTTCACTGCGTTTTACCCAACCTACAGTTTGTATGGTTCGTTGGTAATTTGTAGGTTATTAGTGGGATGTTGAAATTTTCATTGTCAGAATCACGATGTCCAGGATTTGAGGATTTTCAGGATTGTTATTTGTAGGTTATTGGTGGGATATTGAAATTATCATTGTCTGAATCAGGATGTCCAGGATTTTAGGATGTACAGGATTGTTATTTGTAGGTTATTGATGGGATGCTGAAATTATCATTGTCTGAATCAGGATGTCCAGGATTTTAGGATTTTCAGGATTGTTATTTGTAGGTTATTTGTGGGATGTTGAAATTTTCATTGTCTGAATCAGGATGTCCAGGATTTGAGGATGTACAGGATTGTTATTTGTAGGTTATTTGTGGGATGTTGAAATTATCATTGTCTGAATCAGGATGTCCAGGATTTTAGGATTTTCAGGATTGTTATTTGTAGGTTATTTGTGGGATGTTGAAATTTTCATTGTCTGAATCAGGATGTCCAGGATTTGAGGATTTACAGGATTGTTATTTGTAGGTTATTTGTGGGATGTGGAAATTTTCATTGTCAGGCAAAAAACATCTTAATCAAAAATAGAAATTACTTTAATACCAACTACTTTGTGCATCGGTTTTGTTTTCTTCTCAGTAGTAATTAACTCCTCAGCACCAACAGAAAAAGCAGCAGCTACATGAAGTGCATCCATAGCAGCTAATCCATACTGAGAAGCGATTTTATAAGCCTCTTGTACAATATAAGTTAGATCATTTGCCCAGTAAATAACATCATTAAAAAACTCTTCATAAAATTGAGATTCTGCTGTTTGCTGATGATAAACTGCTTTAGGACTTACTTCTAATCTGACAAACTCACTAGCAGCAAATACCCGTTGTGAGTCTGATAGTATTTCTAATGCTTTTTCTGCAATTAAACCAGTACCATTGGTTGCACTCAGTAACACCCCTGAATCAATATAAGTTATAATCATTCTTCTGTACCTTGGATTCCACCTCTACGAACAGCTAATTCTTGTTCTATTTCATCTGCATTTAATAATGGTTTACCAGATGCAACAATTCTAGAGCGAATTTCTCGTAAACGTTCCCCTAAAGGCGGTTTTTTGACTGTGGTTTTCAATTGCATAAATTCCACAAATTTTAAAACTTCTTCTTGTTTATCCTGGGGTAATGATCGCCATTTTGTTAATAATTCTTGTTCTGAAATCATTGATTTTCACTTAACTAAATAATTTTAATATTATAGCAAATCTTACATCTAATTACAATATAATATTATAAATTATCTTATAAATTTTTACTTTACCCAAATATGATGATTAAATCGTTGGGTTTCACTGCGTTCTACCCAACCTACAGTTTGTATGGTTAGTTGGTAATTTGTAGGTTATTGGTGGGATGTTGAAATTTTCATTGTCTGAATCAGGATGTCCAGGATTTGAGGATTTTCAGGATTGTTATTGGTAAGTTATTGGTGAGATGCTGAAATTTTCATTGTCTGAATCAGGATGTCCAGGATTTGAGGATTTTCAGGATTGTTATTTGTAGGTTATTTGTGGGATGTGGAAATTTTCATTGTCTGAATCAGGATGTCCAGGACACCCTTCGGGAAGTCAAAAGTCAAAAGTCAAAAGTCAAAAAAATCATTTATTTTCAGAAGGATTTACAGGATGTTGTTGTTTTATTTTCTATGAGAATTAAAGACTTTGGGATGATTGATAAGATAAATTATCTGTTAAATTATGAAATTATCTGCTGTTACTTCTTGACTGTTAGTGTAACTGTATTTTATCATCAATACCTTAGCCAAATTACGAGGGTGAAACGGTTGTAGAAGTATTGTGAATACGACCAAGAGAGGTAAGCTTGGCAAAAATCTGGGATAATAAAATAGGGTCTGGTGGTTCTGGAAGCATTTTTAAAATTTCACGAACATATCGAAAACCACGGTAGTAAGCCTTTAAATCAACAATACCAGAACCAGGATTATCTTGACGGAACTGAGCTAAAAGATAATGGGATAAGTTGACCATGAAAAAAGAAAGATTAGCCGCATTAGTCACTGTAATTTGACTCCGATTCATAAAATCCTCTAATCCCCAAAATTGCTTGGCATCACGAAAATTAAACTCGATTTGAAACCGCAGTTTGTAGTAGTCAATTATCTTCTCATAGGACAAATCTAGGTCACTAGAAAATAGAATCACATGACTACGAGCATTCGTCTTGATATTGGTTTTCACCAAGATAACTACATTTAGAGGTTGGGCAAATTCTTTGTGCAGTAAAGTAGATTGATAAATATCAGTTTTGATATCTTCTTCAATACTACTTTGACGCAAATATACCCCAGGAATATTACGCCAGTCTAGCTTATCTCCGTATTTACGACGAGAACGATGATTGGGGTCAGGATGTTGGTAAGGTATATATAATGCTGTATCATGGCGCAATTTGGAAATTATGTGCAAGTTAACCTGCCGCGCCATCTGCAAGGAATTATTGTTTCCAAAATGACCATCTAATACTAAGTAAGTAATGGGAATCAAATTAGCCATTAACTTGAATAGCTCATTAATCATCTTCTTAATTCTTAGTAATTCAGATGTGAAAACCACCTCTTTT
>NZ_JACJPT010000117.1:0-16691 GCF_014696195.1 Sphaerospermopsis sp. FACHB-1094
CGGGTGACTGGTGACTGGGGACTGGGGACTGGGGACTGGTGACTGGTGACTGGTGACTGGGGACTGGTGACTGGGGACTGGGGACTGGGTAATCAATTTTATGTTTTTTAATCAGCAATTCCCAATTACCAATTACCAATTACCAATTACCAATTCCCAATTCCCAATTCCCAATTACCAATTACCAATTCCCAATTCCCAATTCCCAATTCCTAATTACCAATTACCAATTACCAATTACCAATTCCCTAAGATAAAAAACTCTGTACCTCACTAGCTTGGTAAATACTATAACTAATGAATAATGACTAATTCCAAACCACCGATATGGCGTGATTATCGTTTTTTGCAAATTGCAACACAAGTTATAGCTGTCATTTTAGCAATAGCTATAGTTACTATATTATGGATAAATGTCAACCGCAACTTACAGCAATTAAGAATTAACTTTGGTTTTGATTTTCTCCAGCAACAAGCGTCTTTTGATATTGGCGAAACTCCTATTAACTATAATCCCACTGATACCTATCTGCGTGCTTTATGGGTTGGGTTAATTAATTCCTTGCGTGTAGCAATTTTGGGAATTATCCTCACAACAATTGTGGGAATAACTGCGGGAATTGCGCGTTTATCTGATAATTGGTTAGTGAGAAATATCAGTTTAGTTTATGTGGAGATTTTTAGAAACACACCCTTATTATTACAGTTGTTATTTTGGTACTTTGCAGTTTTTCTGAGCTTACCAAATTTAGAAAATAAAATTTCTGTTTTTGGTTTCATTAAACTTAGTCAAAATGGTTTAGAAGTTCTGGGTTTTAACTTAACTCCAGAATTTTCAACATTGTTATTAGGGTTAACTTTTTACACAGGTGCGTTTATTGCCGAAATTGTCAGAGGTGGGATAAAATCAGTAGCTAAGGGACAATGGGAAGCGGGTTTATCTTTGGGTTTAAAATCAACTTTGTTAATGCGGTTGATTATTTTTCCCCAAGCTTTGCGGGTAATTATTCCCCCACTTACCAGTCAATATTTGAATTTAACTAAAAATTCTAGTTTGGCGATCGCTATTGGTTATCCAGATATTTATTTTGTTGCTTCTACCACTTTTAACCAAACGGGAAAAGCTGTAGAAGTGATGATATTAATTATGCTTACCTATCTCACTCTTAGTTTAATTATTTCCTTGATGATGAATTTAATCAATCATAAATTTCAGATCAAAGAAAGATAGTTATCAATTGATAATTGACAATTGACAATTGACAATTGACAATTGATAATTGATAATTGTTATCTCGTTCCCAGTCTGAGACGGGGAATGCTATCACATAGTCTCTGACTATGGTTTAATAGAAGCCAGATTCTTCTATAATTAATTCCCATACAGAGTAGGGGAACGAGAACAACAATAAATAAACAATAACCCATGAATAAATTAACTTGGTTAAGGAAAAATCTCTTTAATAACTGGTATAATACAGTATTAAGTATTCTGTGTTTAATCTTTCTCTTTTGGATAATTAAAGGAATAGTAGTTTGGGTATTTACTCAAGCACAATGGCAAGTTATTCAAGCCAATTTACATTTATTTTTAGTGGGGAGATTTCCTAAAACCTTATATTGGCGTTTGTGGATAGTTTTAGGAATCATCACAACTTTAAGTGTGATAACCTGGAGTTTATTTACCAAAAAACAAAATGTCATCAAAAACCGATTTTCTCAATTTATCACACCTTGGCTTGCACCAGCATGGTTATTATCTTTTGCAATTAATATCTGGTTAATTGGAGGAGGTTTTGGTTTAAAATCTGTTTCCACAAATCTGTGGAATGGGTTGATGTTAACATTATTAATGGCAATTGTTAGTATTGTTCTTTCCTTTCCCATTGGAGTATTATTAGCATTAGGAAGAACCAGTAATTTATTGATAATTCGCTGGTTTTCTATTCTTTATATTGAAATAGTTAGAGGACTACCATTAATAGGAATTTTGTTTATTGCCCAAGTTATGTTACCTTTATTTTTACCAAATGATTTACGTTTAGATCGCTTAATTAGAGGAATTGCGGGACTGGTTTTATTTAGTGCTGCTTATATGGCTGAAAATGTACGCGGTGGTTTACAATCAATTTCCAGGGGACAATTTGAAGCAGGAAAGGCACTAGGATTAAATTCAGTTTTAGTGTTAATATTAATTATATTGCCCCAAGCTTTACGCGCTGTAGTTCCGGCAATTGTGGGACAGTTTATAGGTTTATTTAAAGATACTTCATTGTTATCTTTAGTGGGTTTGGTGGAATTAACAGGAATTGCTCGTTCTATTTTAGCACAACCGCGATTTTTAGGGAGATATGCAGAAGTTTATATATTTATTGGGGCAATTTATTGGGTATTTTGTTATTCAATGTCTTTAGCTTCTCGCAGGTTAGAAAAGCAAGGTGACAGGTGACAGGTGACAGGTGACAGGTGACAGTATTAAAAGCTTTTAATTGTATAAGTTATCGTTTTACTAAATGTTCTAATTACCTTGTCTACAGCTATAGACAATTATTCAATTGAGGTTGAAATATATGAAAGCACAAGAAACAATAAAAGCACCAATTATTATCGCTGAGGATGTTCATAAGTGGTATGGTAAATTTCACGTTCTTAAAGGAGTGAGTTTAACAGTCAACCGGGGTGAAGTTGTTGTTTTAATGGGTCCTTCCGGTTCAGGAAAATCAACTTTTATCAGAACATTTAATGCTTTGGAAGAATATCAACAGGGAAAAATAACTATTGATGGAATTACTTTAAGTAGTGATTTAAAAAATATTGAAGCTGTCCGCAGAGAAGCGGGGATGGTGTTTCAACAGTTTAATTTATTTCCCCATTTAACAGTTTTACAAAATATCACTTTAGCACCGATTTGGGTACGTAAATTACCAAAACAAAAAGCGGAAGAATTAGCAATGCAACTGTTAGAAAGGGTGGGAATTTTAGCCCAAGCAAATAAATATCCAGGACAGTTATCAGGGGGACAACAACAACGGGTAGCTATTGCGCGTGCGTTAGCTATGCAACCAAAAATTATGTTGTTTGATGAACCGACTTCTGCGTTAGATCCGGAAATGGTGAGAGAAGTTTTAGATGTGATGCGAAACCTTGCTAGTGAGGGAATGACGATGGTGGTTGTAACTCATGAAGTTGGTTTTGCGCGGGAAGTTGCTGATAGAGTGGTGTTTTTGGATGGTGGTTTTTTGGTTGAAGAAGCAACTCCTGATGTGTTTTTTACTGAACCCAAGGAAGAGAGAACAAGGAAGTTTTTATCACAAATTCTTTAGGTAGGAGATCAAGGAGTCAGGAGTTAGGAGTCGGTAGGTTTTGAATCACCAATTCCTGATTTCCACGAAAAGACTTTTAGCAATTGACAATTGACAATTGACAATTGATAATTGTTTCATTGTCAATTTTTAATTGTTACAGCAGTTTTTATGTCTTTAGAGGTTGTTTGAAAAGTTTTAGATGGTGACTTTATACACTTGCAGATCCCCCCTAACCCCCCTTAATAAGGGGGTAACTAGAATCAAAGTCCCCCTGTTCAAGGGGGATTTAGGGGGATCTAAAATTTTTGATACATCATGAGGGACTTTTAAAACATCCTCTTAGACCACAGTCAGGGCGAAGCATTCGGATGATAGTCTTCGGTAAAAACCGATAATTAATTGTCCGAATGCTTCGCCCCTACATTTTTGACGCGAAACCTAAATCAAGAAACCTAAATCAAAATGTGGTTTATTTACCTGAAAATAGCTGTAATTGTCCATTATTGAAGGCTTACGCCACGCTCCGCTATCAGCAACCCCTACTTATTAAAACTTATTAAAAAATGAAATTTACCTCTAAATGCCAGTTTTCACCTTGACGAATTATCTCTATTTGCTGGATAAATTCTCTTAAATAAAATCGTCTTTCTACTTCTGATAAATCTAACCAAAATTGGGGAATAGAAACAACTTCAGCAACAGCACGCAAGTTGACAGGAGGGAGAATAGCTAATTTGGCTTGCATTTGAGAAATTTCTGTGCGAAGTTTATAAGCTCTGATTTTAGCTGTTTCTGGATCTAAAACTCCAGTTTCTATCAAGGTGGGTAACTGTTCAAGGATTTGTTGTTGATGTGCAATTTTATGATTTAAACTATTTTTAATAGTATCTAATTGGGGAAAATTCATTCCTGCAACTGCTAAAGGTAAATCTTGACAAACAATTTCAATTGTCTTTTCCAAAACATCTTGATAAGGAATAGCACGACATTTAGGATTTTGGGGACAATTTGTATTGCGTAAATATAAATACTCATGTTCTTGAAAACGCTGGGTAACACGAGTGACTATCATTCTAGACTGACATTGACTACAAACAACTAACCCCGCTAAAGAATGGGGCGCACTAGCGGTACGAGATGGTAAACGACTATTGCGGCGTAAAAGTCTGTCAACTTGCGCTGCTTCTTCCCTGGAAATGATACCTATGTGAGTGTCAGAAATAATTTCTCCATTTTGATAAGCTGTATCACCACGATAAACGGGGTTTGTTAACCAACGTCTGCCGGTAGTGGCAGAGATTTTTTTAGCGTATTTTTTGGCTAGATAACGAACAGCACCGCGTAGAGAAGCATAAAGTAGAAAGTTGTCAAAAAAATCTTTGACTATAGGTGATGTACTGCGATCAATAATATATTTGTCTTTGCTTCTACGATAGCCATAGGGAACTTTACCTGGTGGTGGTAAGGCTTCGAGACGATTTTTAGCGTGTCCTTGACGGATGCGGCGACTACGTTGTTGACGCTGAATTTCTTGGAGTAAGTTGAGGAGTTCGACACGGAATTTAGCAGATTCAGATGTATATTGTTGTTCAGTAGCAATGACTATTACGCCCATAGCTTCTAATTGGTTGAGGCGATCGCTCACTTGTGCTAATGTATCTCCCAATTCTTCTAAACGTCGAATCAACAGATAATTTGCAGGTTCGGTTTCACAGTCACTTATTAATTGTTGTAGTTGCGATCGCTCTCCCAGGTCTTGATAAATGTGATCTACTTCCCAACCCCAACTAGCTTCATCGGGAGTAGTTTCCAATAGTGGGTGAGTATAACTGTAGGCAATAATTATCATTTGTTTTCCTTCTCATTGCTGTGGGAAATGACTTGAATAAGAATTCTGTTTGATAATTCTAGATCCATAACTATTGATTTTTGAACTGTTTTTTTCATGGCGACTTACTTAAAATCTCCGTGGCTTTAACCCTCAGATTGTCAATACCTCATAAATAAATAATGGTTTTCATAGAATAAAATTTATACATTGACTAACACAGCCAATTTTGGGCTTTCATATAAGCTTCTGCTTATATGAGGTATATAATATTTTTCTTATAATTCATGTCTTTGGGTTATTTTTTTTTGACCTAAAGGCTGTATGCTATTTGTAATCAAACAGTTGATCCCCGGTTTCAACTGCAAAAACCAAACTGGGTAGATAGTTCTGCATGATTGTGTTTCAAGGTAACTAGGATTTCTCCTGAAGTAGAACCTTAATTCACAATTCATGTAAATTCTCAAACATAATCACAAATCAGCAATATATTTTATAATTGCTGTTTTTTGTACTTAGAAAACAGTTAAGCACTACTTGAGGAGCATTGACAAATGTATTTTGAGAAAAAAGTTTTAATAAAACTTAAATGTTGAAATTACATATTTATATCAACATTAGTATATCCTCTACCGCAACATAAAAATGAAAAGGCTGTTAATAAACACTCTTTACTTTTTATTTTGACAGATTAACTTCTGGAAATTACATCAACAGAAATTAGCCAACATTAATATTTTCAACTAATAGTAAACTGGGTGACAAAATTTTTAATTGTTACCAAGGGTTGTTATTACCAAATAATCATAGTTGCATTATTAGCGATCAAGTTTTTGGCAGTTGAAAATAGTTGTTTTGGTGTGGCTAAGTGCTTGTAATTTCAGTCTGCGGTAAAAACCCGTGCTGTAGGTGTGAAGAGTCTCACTCTTTCTTTATTTCTTTAAAGTTCATTTAGTTTATTTATTGCAATGCTCCTGATCAGAGGAGTCACAAGGAGGTATTCGTGGATTTTGTGTCCTTATTTATTACGGACTTTATTGCTCAGTTGCAGTCCCCAACACTGGCCTTTTTGATTGGTGGAATGATCATTGCTGCTCTGGGTAGCGAATTGGTAATTCCAGAGTCAATTTGTACGATCATCGTCTTCATGCTGCTGACCAAAATCGGTTTGACTGGTGGAATTGCGATCCGTAATTCCAATCTGTTGGATATGGTTTTACCCGCATTGTTTGCTGTAATCACAGGTATTGGGGTTGTATTCATCGCCCGGTACACATTGGCCAAGCTGCCTAAAGTTAGAACTGTGGATGCGATCGCCACCGGGGGGTTATTTGGTGCGGTGAGTGGTTCTACAATGGCTGCCGGTCTGACGGTACTGGAAGAACAAAAAATTCCCTTTGAAGCATGGACTGGCGCACTCTATCCCTTTATGGATATCCCCGCCCTTGTAACTGCCATTGTGGTAGCTAATATTTACCTCAACAAGAGGAAACTTAAAGAAGCCGGCGACTCTGCTATGCAGGAGTCTTTCAGCAAGCAGGCTGTGGCGGCAGGCGATTATCCCACTACCAGACAGGAGTATCTCAGTCAGCAGAAAGATCCCGGTGAGAATAAAGTGAAGATATGGCCAATCATCGAGGAAAGTCTCCGGGGTCCTGCTTTATCCGCCATGTTGTTAGGTCTAGCTCTGGGACTGTTCACCCAGCCGGAAAGTGTCTACAAAAGCTTCTACGATCCCGCCTTTCGTGGTTTGCTCTCGATCTTGATGTTGGTTATGGGTATGGAAGCTTGGTCAAGGGTTGGTGAACTGCGTAAGGTAGCTCAATGGTACGTTGTGTATAGTGTGATAGCACCATTTATACATGGGTTAATTGCCTTCGGTTTAGGTATGATTGCTCACTACACCATGAACTTCAGCATGGGTGGTGTTGTAGTTCTAGCTGTTATCGCTTCCTCTAGTTCCGATATCTCCGGTCCTCCTACCTTGCGGGCAGGTATTCCTTCAGCTAACCCCTCCGCTTATATAGGTGCATCCACAGCCATTGGTACACCAGTTGCAATCGGCTTGTGTATACCGTTCTTTGTCGGTTTGGCACAGGCGATCGGCGGCTAATCCCAGACGGGTAGTGGTCTGTTGGCGCTCCTTTGACCCGGCAGACTAAGCAACTCAGTATTGGGTTTGCATAACAAAAATATATAATATCAAGTTACGTAGGTAAGGAGGTAATCAATATGTCCAAGCGTGCCAACAAGCTCGTCATCGTCACCGAAAAGGTGCTGCTCAAAAAGGTCGCCAAGATCATTGAAGAATGCGGAGCGACTGGTTACACAGTGGTGGATACTGGCGGTAAAGGTAGTCGTAACGTGCGCTCTACCGGTAAACCCAATACTGCTGACACCGATTCAAATGTGAAGTTCGAGGTACTCACCGAAACACGGGAGATGGCGGAGAATATAGCAGATAAGGTCGCAATTACATTTTTTACCGATTATGCGGGCATTATCTATATCTGTGAAGCAGAGGTACTGTACGGAAGACATTTCTGTGGACCAGACGGCTGTTGAGTCGAAACGACGCAGAGTTTAAAAGCCGGGGCATGACCCCGGTTTTTTGATGGTCGTTACTCAAAGCGTTTAAGAAATATAGAAATTCTTGTTTATTCCAAAAATGTTAAATTAATTTTGCTCACGTACTTAGTATCATCAGTCTTGACAATGAGACCAGAAGGCTAAACATTTTTTAAAATACCCAGAAATACAGAAAAATTCGTAACTTTACCACAGGCGTGGGAAGATCATATATTTAAATATTGCATTCAAGAAATACATTCAAAAAATAATTTTTTGAGTGCTAAAGGCTGTATGCTATTTTTATTGTTTACTAGAGTAAGTTCTGGTTTTTTGTGTCTAGGATCAACTCTGTTACGTTTATTTTCGCTTACTTCTGTTAATAAACGCAATTTAAGTGCAACTAAGTAACAGTATTTTCCAGTCACATAAAAATCTTTTTACCTAGTATCACCGGACATAACACTTAATCTTCAACTCACCAAAATGCAAATGCCCAAAAATGATCACATTTTTTAAAAAATCATTTTGTCAAGTCTCATAGATATCTAAAATATATCTAGCCATTGCCAGTTTTCTAGCAATTTTAGCAAACATCCACACCAACAATCAGATAGAACTCAGTCCTTCAACGTGAGAGAAAAGGTAGCTTAGATAATCCCACTATTTCACAAAATGGGAATTATCAAAGCCACCCAATAATTATCACTGTAAATAAATATAACATAATTACATTTCTCCTCACATTTGAGTTTCTAAGAGATAAGTGTAGATGTTTTTATATGACTAAAATTGTGAATGTCATTAGACAGAAACAACCTGTTTAAACCGTACAATTCTGTTGTCATTGAGCATCCACTAATGGAAATAACTAACACCATTCATACTCGTAATTTACGCGGTGATATTTTCGGCGGTGTGACTGCCGCCATTGTATCTCTACCACTAGCTTTAGCCTTCGGGGTTGCTTCCGGTGCTGGTCCTGTTGCCGGTCTTTATGGCGCTGTGTGTGTAGGCTTGTTTGCTGCCTTGTTTGGTGGTACACCTACCTTAATTTCTGAACCTACAGGTCCAATGACTGTAGTTATTACCGGTATTATCAGTTCTTTCACAGCAAAAGACCCAGAAAACGGTTTGGCTATGGCTTTTACCGTAGTCATGTTAGCAGGGTTATTTCAAATCATCTTTGGTGTTTTCAAGTTAGGGAGATATATCACCCTCATGCCCTACAGTGTAATTTCTGGCTTTATGTCAGGAATTGGGGTGATTTTAATTATTTTGCAAACAGCACCTTTCCTGGGACAGTCAACCCCCAAAGGTGGAGTTTTAGGAATAGTCACAAACCTGCCGGATTTATTAGCAAATATCAACCCCATTGCTTTGATTTTGGGTGTGATGACGGTGGCAATTATTTATTTAACGCCGTCAAAAGTTAAACGTATTGTTCCCCCTCAGTTAATTGCTTTAATAGTAGTAACTGTAGTTTCAATTATCTTTTTTGGTGATGCTGATATCAAACGTATTGGTGTAATTGAAACTGGTTTACCCAAAATCCAAATGCCAACCTTCACCTTATCAAACCTAACCCTGATGTTAGTTGATGGGGTAATGTTGGGGATGTTGGGATGTATTGATACCCTATTAACTGCGGTAGTTGCTGATAGCTTAACCCGGACAGAACACAAATCTGATAAAGAATTAATTGGTCAAGGTATTGCTAACATTGTCTCTGGTTTGTGTGGTGGTTTACCCGGTGCGGGTGCAACAATGGGAACTGTGGTTAATATCCAAACTGGGGCGCAAACGGCAGTTTCTGGTATTACTCGTGCGTTGGTTTTATTAGTGGTAGTTTTGGGTGCTGCTGGTATAACTAAAGATATTCCAATGGCTGTTTTGGCGGGTATTGCGTTAAAAGTGGGTATTGATATTCTGGACTGGAGTTTCTTAAAACGTTCTCACAAAGTCTCTCTCAAGGGTTCTATCATCATGTATGGTGTGTTACTCTTGACTGTGTTTGTAGACTTAATTGTGGCTGTAGGTGTGGGTGTATTTATTGCCAACATCTTAACCATTGAACGTCTTTCCAGCATGAATTCAGAAACTGTAAAAGCTATCAGTGATGCTGATGATAACATTGATTTAAGTGAAGAAGAAAAGGGTTTGTTAGATCAAGCCAATGGTCGGATTTTGCTATTCTATTTAAGTGGCGCGATGATATTTGGTGTTTCTAAAGCCATTTCTCGTGAACATAACGCCATTCAAGATTGTGATGTAATTGTTTTTGACTTGAGTGATGTACCAATGATGGGTGTAACAGCTTCTTTAACTCTTGAAGGTGCTATTCGAGAAGCTTGTGAAAAAGGTCGTCAAGTGATTCTTGTTGGTACAACAGGTAAAGTTAAGAAACGTCTGGAAAATTTGGGAGTTTTAAGTTTGTTACCTCCCCATCACTTGATAGTAGACAGAACAGAAGCACTCAAACAAGCGGCAGCTTTAGTTGATAGCATGACAGATCAAAGAAATACACCTGTTGTCTAAGCTCTAGCTCTATCAGTCAAAAACAATAATCCTCAATTTTGTGATACAAAGTTGGGGTTTATTTATCTAAATAGGGTTTGCTGAGAAAGTCTTGTCGTGGAGACAGGGAATAGTAAATGAATTAGGGTGTACCTCATGAGACTGGGAAACACTATGTTATTATTTGTACCTCATAGCAATGAAATATGCTATGTCTTCGCAGATACAATGTAAAAACAGATTACCTAGCATTTGAAAAATTTTGGGAGCGTGGTATGGGAAAAAAGGTGGGCAAGATGTGCACAAAATTTATATGATCGAAACAATCCTGTTTCAAACTTTGCCTTTGAATATGGTAATTCCTATAAACTCCCAGAACAATGCATTTAAGATTTTCTCAAGAGATAAAGTCTTTACTGCAACGTTTATCAGAACAATCACTAACTCTAGGTGATGTGCTGACAGAAACCTCAGAACGGGGTTTTAGCTTGGTGATTGCATTATTAGTTTTACCGTTTTTGTTTCCCATGCCTCCAGGGTTAACTGGTCCTTTTGGGGTCGCTTGTTTGCTGTTGTCTCTACAAATGCTTTTGGGTAGGCGATCGCCTTGGCTACCTAGAAAAATCGCTACTTATCAATTTCCTCGCCCCTTTGCTCAAGTTATCCTGCAAAACTTATGTCGAGTCACTTCATTATTAGAAAAAATTACTCGTCCTCGCTTGACAAAAATTGCTTCTCATGATTTGGTTTGGCGATTTAATGGCTTGTGTATTTCCTGGTTGACTGTTCTATTAATGTCACCTGTTCCCTTTACCAATCCTATCCCTACCATCGGTATTTTACTTTTTGCTGTTGCCAGTATTGAATCGGATGGCTTGCTAATATGTATTTGTTATGTGATAACTGCTTTGATTACTTTGTTATTTGCACTGATTGGTTATGCAGTCTGGTCAGCTGCTGGTTTGCTTTAAAATTGCGGTTTTCTGGAAATGATAAAGTTTTATTAAAAAATACCCTTTCTTTAAAGAATACGCTATAATAAAATACCCAGCCTAAAAAGCTGAGGAAAAAGTGATTCATAGAAATTCACACTCAATTAAAGTTCTATTGGTCAAAGAACTTTTTTGCTCACAAAAATACAAAACTAAGCAATTCAAAGCAATTCAAAATTGCTCAAATAAAACCCCCAGCTAATGGCTGAGGGTAATGATCTAAATTAAGGTGCATCTACTGTTTTTCTTATCCGTAGGGATTTTGACTAGATCCGGAAAGTTTCGGTTATGCAAATATTTTTTTTGTATATAATCGAAAAATGTTTTAGTGAAACCCCCAGTTCCACCTGAGGGTAATTGATCAATTAAGGTTTATGTATTTCCGCCGGGGTGTCTGCTAAATCAGGAAGAATTTAACAAGAGCGATCGCTTTTTTGCCCATCTTCTGTGAAGATGGGTAAAAGGTGATGTTCCCTAACTTCCTGTTTTCTGCTGTTTGCCTCCAGCGTGCTGAAAAATTCCATGTCTAGGACTAAACAAAAAAGCTAAGATAAATAAACCCGAAACAACCAACACAATCGCAGGTCCAGAAGGTAAATTATAAAAATAGCTCAGATACATTCCGCTAATACTAGAAATTACACCAATTACCGCCCCTAAAATCATTACTTCATGTAATCGTTTTACTAATAAATATGCAGTTGCCCCTGGGGTAATTAATAGTGATAATACTAAAATCACTCCTACAGCTTTCATGCTGGCGACAATTGTTAAAGAAATTAACAACATTAAACCAAAGTTTAAACGATTAACTGGTAAACCTGCGGCTTGTGCGCCTAATGGATCAAAGGTGTAAAATAACAGTTCTTTGTATAGTAAAAAAACGATGATTAAAACGATAGCAGCAATGATAGCTGTGTCTCGCACTTCGTCAACTGTTACGCCGAGAATGTTACCAAATAAAAAATGATTAAGGTCGATTTTATTGCTTTTTTGAATGATTGTAATTAGGGTAATACCAAGGGCAAAAAAAGCTGAAAATACTATCCCCATTGCTGCATCTTCTTTGATGGGGGAACGGGTTTTAATAAATGCTATGGCTATGGTACTTAATATCCCGGCAATAAACGCCCCAATAAAAATATTAGCACCTATCATGAAGGCGATCGCCAGTCCTGGTAGTACGGAATGGCTGATCGCATCACCTAGTAATGCTAGTCTTTGTACCATTAAGTAACTACCAACTATCGCACATAATAAGCCTACTAATATGGCGATGATTAATGAACGTTGCATGAAGCTATATTGTAATGGTTCAATTAGTGTGTTTAACATAAATGAGAATGAACCACGAAGGCACGAAGTACACGAAGGAAGAAGAGAAGGAAGAGAAGGAAGAGGAAGAGATAGATAAAATAATTACAGTATCTTGCAGGTAAATGAAGTACAAAATTTAATCCAAAAATCAACTATCAAGCAGGTTTTACTCTTGACTCCTGACTCCTGACTCCTGACTCCTGACTCCTGACTCCTGACTCCTGACTCCTGAATTATAATTTATTATGCTGCATCATTGAAGTAGATGACTTTTCCACCATAAGCACTATGTAGGTTTTCTTCTGTGAGAACTTGTTGGCGTGAACCTGTGGCGATTAGTTCACAATTGAGTAAAATTAAATCATCAAAATGGGTGATTGATTCGCCTAAGTCGTGGTTTACTACTAATACAATTTTATTGGCTGCTGTTAGTTCGTGAAAAACTTCAAAAATTATTGTTTGGGTTTTTTGATCTATTCCTACAAAGGGTTCGTCAAAACAAAAAATTTCTGCTTGTTGGGTTAATGCACGGGCTAAAAATACTCTCTGTTGTTGTCCTCCTGATAGTTCTCCAATAGGGCGATCGCTGTATTCTTTCATTCCTACCCGTTCTAAGGCTGCTTTTGCTACTTGGCGACTAACAGCCGAGAAACTACGCAACCAACCTGTTTTTTTTACACGCCCCATCATCACTACATCCCACACTGTAGCAGGATAATTCCAGTCTATTTGGCTTCTTTGTGGTACGTAGGCAACTTTTTCTAGTTGCTGCATTAAAGGTTTATTTTCATACAAGACGTTACCGCTACTCTTGGGAACTAATCCCAACATGGCTTTCATTAGTGTGCTTTTACCAGCACCATTAGGTCCAAAAATTCCTGTTAATTTTCCTGGTTTGATGATGCAGTTCACATCCCGTAAAGCTTCTTGTGTGCGGTAATATACTCCTAAATGGGATATGTTAATGGTTGCTTGAGAACTCATATCAATAGATTTTCTCGTTTGTACAGGTATTTCCTGTGACTGTCTCCGTAATAAATTGAATGTTTGGTAAAAAGAAATATTTTGCATATCCGTGTTTAAAATATCTATTCTTTGAGCTTACTATAAAAATGAGAAAAAAATGAAAAAACCAATAATTTGAATTAATCAATTAGATAAATTAAACTAATGTCAGGGATAGACTGCCGCACTGTGTTTAAGAAAAAAAAGATTGCTTTCCATATTTCCCCGTTTTGTTTGGGAATATTTCTACCTTTGGTTTTATTTGGTTGTACTCCTTCTGAGTCGCAACCACCGGGGGATGGTAAGCCGCAAGTTGTAGCAACTAGCACTATCATTGCTGATTTGGCGGAGGAGGTTGGAGGAGAGGAAATCAATTTAACTGGTATTCTCCAACCAGGTGCAGATCCGCACGTTTATGAACCTGTACCCGCAGATAGTCGAGTTTTGGCAACAGCGGATTTAATTTTATATAACGGTTACAACTTAGAACCGGGAATTATTAAGTTAATGAATGCTGCTGGAGGAAAAGCGAAAAAGTTAGCGGTGGGAGAAGTTGTTGAACCTTTAAAACTAGAAGAAAGTCAAGGGCAAATTGTCCCCGATCCTCACGTTTGGGGCAGTGCAGAAAATGCTATTTCTATGGTAAATGCTATTAGAGATTCATTGATTGAGTTATCACCAGAGGACAAAGAAAAATTTACTCAAAATGCAGAAAAATTGACAAATGAATTACAACAATTAAATAATTGGATTCAACAACAAATTCAAACTATTCCCCCAGAAAAACGCAAATTGATTACTACCCACGATGCTTTTCAATATTATGCTAATGCTTATGGTTTGGAAATTGCCGGAACTTTAATTGGGATTAGCACTGAAGAACAACCAAGCGCCCAGACTGTGAAACAATTAGTTGATGAGATTAAAAAAATAGGTGTGCCGGCAATTTTTGCGGAAACTACAATTAATCCCGCTTTAATCAAAACGGTAGCGGAAGATGCTGGTGTGAAACTTGCACCAAATCAACTTTACTCTGATTCTATTGGTGAAAAAGGAAGCGAGGCAGAGACTTACATAAAAATGATGGAAGCCAATACCCGCACCATTGTTGAAGCTTTGGGTGATAGTTGACAGTTGATAGTTGATAATTGATAGTTGATAATTAATTATCCACTGTCAAGGGAGCATCCCAAATGTGTAAGTTTATTTTTTTGCAATCTTGCATTTTCTCCCAGGCTTGATCTGATTGAACCGCAAAGAACGCAAAGGACACAAAGTTAAGAGGGTTTAAGAGAGTTTTTAGTATTGCTGCGTTTATGTTGTCAAAATTGGGATGCTACCACTGTCAATTGTCAATTGTCAATTGTTAAGGCAGCAGTCACAAGGCTCAAATTTTCGATATAAATAGATATGTAATCTATTTTTTTGCTGTCACCTTGTCTCAACTGCAAGAAACTCATTTAAACCGCGCCCGTGCTAGTCTTAGACAAGCGATATCTTGGTATGGATATCTCCGCAAGTCAGGCCAGCTATCATCTAAACAAGAATTAGCAGGTTTGGTAAAACCAGAAATAGAGGTTTTAACCACCACACTTAGCAAACTAGACTCTAATGTGGTGAGAATAGCGGCCTTTGGTTTGGTGAGTCGTGGTAAGTCTGCGGTGTTAAATTCTTTGCTGGGGGAAAAAATTCTGCAAACTGGACCCCTTAATGGTGTGACTCAATGGCCGCGATCGCTACGTTGGAAACCAGGTGGTAAGGTAATTGTTGAATTAATTGATACACCTGGATTAGATGAGATTGAGGGAGAAACCAGGGCGCAAATGGCGCGAGATGTCGCACAGCAAGCTGATTTGATTTTGTTTGTGGTGTCGGGAGATATTACTAGAACTGAGTATCAAGCATTGCTGCAATTACGTCAAGCACAAAAACCGCTGATTTTAGTATTTAATAAAATTGATTTGTATCCTGATACAGATAGAAAAAGCATTTATCAGAATTTACAAGTTTTAGGTGCTGGAGATCCCCAAGCGACACCATTATTACCTGATGAAATTGTCATGGTTGCAGCAGAACCTGCACCGATGGAAGTCAGAGTAGAATATCCTGATGGAAGTGTGAGTTATGAATGGGAAACACCACCCCCCCAGGTAGATGAACTGAAACAAACAATTTTGCATATATTAAATAGAGAAGGGCGATCGCTTTTAGCTTTAAACGCACTCATTCAAGCGCGGGAAGCTGAAGAAATTATTGCCCAAAAAACTGTTGATTTTCGGCAACAAGAAGCGGAAGATATTATTTGGAAGTTCGCAACATATAAAGCTTTAGCTATCGGGTTAAATCCTATCGCTTTTTTAGATATTATTGGTGGTGTAATTACAGATTTAGCTTTAATTCGTTCCTTAGCTAGATTATATTCTTTACCCATGACTAGCTATGAAGCAACAAATTTATTAAAAACCATTTTATTGAGTTCCGGTGGTTTATTATTAGGAGAAATAGGCAGTAGTTTTATATTAGGTTTAGGTAAAAGTTCTGCTGTTATTGCTAGTGGTGATAATCCTCTGAATATTACTACATTTGCTGGTAGTGCGATCGCTCAAGGCGGTATTGCTGGTTATGGTGCTTATGCTGTGGGTAAAGCTGCACAGGTCTATTTAGAAAAAGGCTGTACGTGGGGACAATTGGGCGCTAATACCGTCATTCAAGAGATTTTGACCCAAGTTGATAAAAATACAATTTTGTATCGGTTAAGGGAAGAATTAATAATTGATAATTGATAATTGATAATTGATAATTGTTGCTTCTTTAGTACCTAGAACACCGATTCATTAATCGTCAGGGCGTATAGCATTCGGACAGAATATGAACTGGTTTCAGTGATAGGTTATCACCCGAATGCTGATGCTTCCAGCACGCTTCGCGAACGCCCCTACAAGGTAAAAACAAACATTTTCAATTAATTGTCAATTATCAATTGTCAATTATCAATTGTTTTAAGCTGTTACACAGCTAAATTGTATAATCCTAATATTCTGAACTCTTGTGGAACAGACAAGATGCCTGTTCCACTTATACAAATTAAATGCACAACAGCTTAGGTTATCACCCGAATGCTGATGCTTCCAGCACGCTTCGCGAACGCCCCTACAAGGT
>NZ_JACJPT010000118.1:0-16573 GCF_014696195.1 Sphaerospermopsis sp. FACHB-1094
TTGGTGATTGGTGATTGGTGATTGGTGATTGGTGATTGGTGATTGGTGATTGGTGATTGGTGATTGGTGATTGGTGATTGGTGATTGGTGATTGGTGATTGCTGATTGGTGATTGGTGATTGCTGATTGGTGATTGGTGATTGGTGATTGGGAATAATATTTATTACCTATTACCTATTACCTATTACCTATTACCTATTAACTGCGCTAATAGTTTGTAATAATTGAGTTGCTGTAAAAGGTTTGCACAAAAAAGCTTTTACACCCATATCATAAACTGCGTTAACTTTATCGCTGGGAGCTAGTCCGCTAACAGCAATAATTTTGATATTGGGATTAATTTTTTTCAGGGTACGGATGCTGGTGAGTCCATCCATTGATGGCATGAATATATCAGTTAAAACTAAAGCTATTTTATCACGATGTTCTACATATAAGGCAATAGCTTCAATACCATCACGGGCAGTAATTACTTGATAATTATAGCTTTCAAGTGATGTTTTTGTAATTTCACAAATAGCAGATTCATCATCGACAACTAATATCATTTCTCCATTACCTTGCGGTAAAGATATTTCAGTTTCTTCTATAATTTCGGTTGTATCTTGTGCTGGTAAATAGATTTTAAATTGACTGCCTTTTTTTTCTTCACTATAAACATTGATAAAACCACCATGACTTTTGACAATTCCCAATACTGTAGAAAGACCTAAACCAGTACCTTGTCCAAATTCTTTGGTAGTAAAAAATGGTTCAAATATCCGGTCTATCATCGTAGATTTAATACCAATTCCTGTATCAGTCACAGTAATGACAACATAAGGTTTAGCTTGAGCATCAATGTGGATTTGGGCGTAATTTTCATCAACTAAAAGATTTTCGGCAGTGATTGTTAATGTACCACCGTTGGGCATAGCATCACGGGCATTAACACATAAATTCATTAACACTTGATGTAATTGAGTAGCATCACCAGATACAGTCCAAAGATTTTGGGGAATTTGGGTGATAACTTCCATGTTTTTAGGAAATGTTTCTTGAATAATTTGCTGAATTTCAATGAGTAAATGTTTGAGTTGTAAAAGAGTGCGATCGCCATCCATTCCCTTAGCAAAAGATAATACTTGTTTAACTAAATTTGCACCGCGTTTAGCATTGCTAATTAATATAGGTATTAGTCGTCGAGCGCGTTCGTCCTTCACTTGAGTTTCCAAAATTTGCGCTGTCATTAAAATAGGTGCGAGGACATTATTTAAATCGTGGGCAATACCACTAGCTAAAGTGCCTATACTTTCTAGTCTTTGGGTGCGGAGAAATTGCTGTTCTAATTGCTTTTTTTGGGTAATATCAGTGTTAACAACTAAAATAGATTGGGGCTTGTTTCCAAATGCGGGTACTAAAGTCCAACGACTAGCAACGATTATTGTTTTACCACATTTGCTAATTTGCTCCAGTTCTCCTTCCCAAGAACCATGTTTAAGGAGTATTTTTAATGCTTCTGAAATTTGAGAAAAAATTTTTTCTGGACAAAGATGCTGGATTTTTTTTGTCAGGGCTTCTTCTGGACTCCAACCATATAGATGTTCAGCGGCTTTGTTCCAAAATAAAATTTTGTCATCTAAATCACCTACAAAGATAGCGTCTGTAGCGACATCAAGTAAAGCTGCTTGTTGGCGAATTTTGTGTTCTGTTTGTTTGCGTTCAAGGGCGTAGCGGATTGAACGTTCTAATAAAGGTGCAGTTAATTGACTTTTTTCTAAATAATCGGCTGCTCCGGTTTTCATAGCTTCCAAATCTATTTCTCGATCTCCTTGACCTGTAAGTAAAATAAAAGGACAATTACAACCATTATGAATAGCTTCACTCAACAGTTCTAAACCATTATCTGCCCCTAAACGATAATCTACTAAATAGATATCATGTTGGTGTCGAGCGATCGCTTCCCTAGCTAATTGATAACTTTCCACCCATTCTAACTCACAACCAGTTACTTGAAATTCCCGAAACCAATCACGAGTTAGAATATAATCATCTTCATCATCATCAATTAACAAAACTTTAATGAGTCTGTCATTCATGATCGCCTCTTACTGCTTATAGGGGCAGTTCTACAATTTCAAACCAGTATTTTCCTATAGTTTTCATCACCTCAACTAAGGATGTGAAATTTCCAGGTTTTTGAATAAAGGAATTTGCCCCTAAATTGTATGTATTATATATATCTTCTTCTGTGTTAGAACTTGTCATGACTATAACGGGAATGATCCGGTGTTGGGGGTGATTTTTAAGTTCTTTTAGTACCTCCAATCCATGTTTTTTCGGCATATTTAAATCCAGGAAAATTAAACCTGGTCGCGGTGCTTTATTCACATCAGTATACAAGCCACGATGAGATAAATAATCCATCAATTCTTCACCATCCTTGACGATATGTAGTTTGATAGGCAATCGGCTTTCTAGCAAAGCATCATGAACTAATAAGCTATCATCATCGTCGTCATCAGCCATTAAAATGGTGACTTTTGGTTGCCGATCTTTCACTCCTAATGTCTCCTTTTTACTCATTACAAGTATTAATTAATTATTCAATTATTCCTAAGCATTCAGTTGTATTTTTCAGCCGCTTGCTGAGGACTGACTGCCCTGGGTTGAATGCTGACAATTATCGAATTGCCTGCAACTGCTGCCCACATTTGTACAATTAACATCATTTTGGGGTGTAGTAGTAATCCATCTCTGGGAGGAAAAATTAGAGATGAGAATTAATTGGTAAGGTAATAATAAATTTTGCTCCTTGTCCTGGTTGACTTTTTGCTGTAATAGTACCGTGATGGCGTTCAGTAATTTTGCGACAGATAGCTAAACCGATGCCCGTACCTTCGTATTCACTGCGACTATGCAACCTTTGAAAAACATTGAAAATGCGGTCAAGATATTTTTCTGGAAAACCAATACCATTATCTTCAACAATAATTTGATAATAGGTGTTACCAACGGATAAATCATCAATATCATTGTTGAAAAATTGACCATATATTTTGATCACGGGTGGTTGATTTGGACGATGAAACTTGAGGGCATTACCAATGAGATTTTGCAGTAATTGACGCATTTGTAAAGGATCACCTTGAATAATAGGTAATTCCCCTATTTCAATTTGTCCTCTAGTTTGCTGGATACTTACTTCTAAATCAGATAATACTTCTTGGGCAATTTGTGTTAAATTTACTGCTACATAAGGCTGCGCTCTAGTTGTGACTCGTGAAAGTGTCAATAAGCCTTCAATTAATGTTTCCATTCTCAAGGCTGCATTTTGCATTCGTTGTAAATAATCCCTTCCCTGTTCACTTAAAAATTCTCCACAAGTGACTTGCAACCTTTCAGCAAATGTTTTAATTTTCCGCAGTGGTTCTTGTAAATCGTGAGAAGCAATAAAAGCAAATTGTTGCAGTTCTTCGTTAGAACGAGCTAGTTCTTGTCGTTGCTTGGTTTCTTGTTCTAAAATCAAACTTTGTGCTAAAGCTATAGCAATTTGATCTGCAAGTTGTCGCAAGAGTCCAATTTCCCAGTTAGTCCATTGACGGGTATGTAAACATTGATGGGCAACTAGCAAACCCCAAAATTGATTTTGGCGAAAAATAGGAACGACAAGGTTAGCTTTAACTGCAAATTGTTGCAGAAATTCTACATGACAGGGTTGAATCTCTGCTTTCTCGATGTCGCTAATAGCACTAATTCGCCCCTGACTGTATTGTTGGATATAATTTTCACTGAAACAAGGATCATTAATTTTCTGTCCGAGAACAACAGGTAAACCGGGAACTACAGCTTCTTTGACTGCGAGGAAAGAACCATTCCCATTCAGTTGTAAAATTAATACTCGATCTGCTTGGAGTAGCTTTTGTACTTCGGTAACGCTGGTTTGGAGGATATCCTCTATTTGTAAAGATTGCCGAATTTTCAGGGTGATATTGGCGAATAATTGCGATCGCAAGTTTTGTCTTTGTAATTCTGCTTCGGCTCGTTTGCGATCAGTCATATCCATCATGAACCCAATCATCCGCACTGGTTTATTTGTTTGGTCTTGAACAATATAACCACGGTCAAAAATATAGGCATAAGTACCATCTCTACGCAAAAAGCGGTATTCATTCGACCAAAATTGTTTATTACTATCAATTACAGCACGTAAATCAGAATTAATTCGTTGTCTATCATCTGGATGTATTTTTTCACGCCACCAATTTACATCTAAATACAATTCTTCGGATGTATAACCAAAAAGTGACTGTACTGATTGATTCCACCATACTTGATTGGTGAGTAAATCCCAATCTCTCAACACATCATTAGTAGCCAGTGCAACTATTTTAAATCTTTCTTCACTTTTTTTGATTGCTTCTTTTATTCTTTGATGCTCAATTTGTTTACGCTTAGTAATATCCATAGATACCCCACATATTTGTAAGGGTACTCCTGATAAGTCTTTTCTCACTGCACCTTTACTAGCTAACCAGCGAATACTACCATCAGCCAAAACTACACGAAATTCAATTTCAAATGCTTCTCCGTCTTCAATAACTTTTTGATAAGTGCGGTTCACCAATTCTCGATCTTGGCTATGAATGCAGTTTAAAATAGTTTGATATGTGTGATGATAATGATCTTTATCTAAACCAAAAACACTTTCCAGATTATCCGATATGGTAATTTTATTGGTTGGGATATCGAAAGTCCAGATGCTGATGCCAGTTGCTTCTAATACCATCTTAATTTGTGTTTCCCAGTGATGCACTTGCTCACTTTGTCCTGGTATTTTTTTAGTCATTGAAAATCCGTTCTCCATTGCCAGTAGGCAGCTGATCGCTTTATAATAACGACAATTTTTAACAACTACTTAGGGGTTGCTGAGAAAGTCTTTCCGTGAGGGCATAGGAGTCAGGAGTCAGGAGTCAGGAGTCAGGAGGAGATTGGAAAATTTCTTTGCCATCTCTTGAAATCCCAAAAAATGCACACTTTTTCCGGTATACCCTTCAAAACCCTTGCACTAATTTCTGTGTTTATCAGCCTCTAACCTTTGATATATCAAGGTTTTAGGTTTATTCAGCAAACCCTACTTACGTAAAATTGCATAAAAATTAGTTATGAAAACTCCATGTTTCCTGACCAAACCCAAAGCTGAAGATAGTTTTGGCATTACTTTGGCTCCATTATTTCTTGAGGAAATATATACCAAAGCCGATGATCCAGCTAATGGTGCAGTAGTAGTAATGAGTGGGATGGTTCGTAATCAAACAGATGGTAAAGCTGTGGTAGCTTTAGAGTATCAAGCTTATGAACCGATGGCTTTACAGGTATTTTATCAAATTGCCACTGATATTCGCAGCCAATGGCCGGATGTGAATCGAGTAGTCATATATCATCGGATCGGGCGGTTAAAAATTGGGGAAATTAGTGTTTTAGTAGCCGTGGGATGTCCCCATCGCAGTGAGGCGTTTGCAGCTTGTCAGTATGCTATTGATACTCTTAAACACAATGCACCAATTTGGAAAAAAGAACATTGGCAAGATGGTTCTAGTTCCTGGGTAAGTATTGGTGCTTGTGAACAAGAATGTTGAGGTTTTTTCGGTTAAGCCCAAAAAATCTCATGAGGGGATGCTGAATAAATATTACCATCTTGCATCCTGCTATAATTAGCAAAAGATTTTGTTAAGTATCTTAACAAGTAGAGAGCTTTTTGTTGCAATCATTTACATTATTTCAGTTTGTAACTATTTTGTGTAACCTCAAGGAATATGCCTTTAGACTAATGACGATATGGACATCATTCAGACAGGAATAAAGGCAAATGTGTTTAGTAAACTTCTTTTGTCATGAGTTTGTAGTTGCTGTTTCTGCCGTAGCTTGTATGGTTGGTTTGTTGTTGCTGTGGGATAGTAAACAAGAAACCAGTGAAGCACAAGTAACAGAAGAAACGCTGTTGAGAATGAGTTTTAGTTATTGGTTAGTTTACTGTCTTGCTTTTGGCATTGAGAAAATGGTTTTACCCCATTGGGAAGGTTTAACCATGACTCTAAAAATTACTACAGCTTTGTCATATTTTTTAACATTTTCTTGTATTTTAAGTTTGCCATTACATAAATTTGCTGTACATGAAGTTGAAGAATAGTCAAACATCAAAAGAGGAGCTTTTTAAACTCCTCTCCTGATTATTTGTGATCTTCATGAAATTTTCATAGCCACAGCGATCGCATTTTCCAATTGATCCTGTGATAACTGAGTGAGAACAAAAACCTCTTGCACTGTTTTACCCTGGCGTGCAATAACTTTATAACCCCCACGAATGGGTACAGACACGCGCAATTTCATTTGTGGCGCATGACCTTTAACTCTACCAATTACAGCAGGTGTGACAGTAGTGACCCCATGCTGTTGACACAACCGTTCTAAAATAGGAATGAGTCCGGGAAGGTGGGTAGAATGATTCCAAACAAGTCTACCATCAGTGGGTTTACTCATGATGGTTTACGCAGCTTCCAGAGGTGCCATTGTTAACCCAGCGCGGCGCAACTGTTGATGATATAGTTCTGCTGGTTCTTGGGGACCTACCCAAACTATGGCTTGTCCTTCATAATGTACTTGGTTAGTTAGTTCCCAAGCGCGATCGCTCGACATTCCCGGAATATACTTCACTAAACATTCAGCCACGTGCTGAAAAGTGTTGAAATCATCATTTAAGACAATCACCTTATAATTAGGATAGGTTTTCCGAGTAACTTGACTCACCCGATCCGGTGTTACAGTTGGTGCTGAGGCCATTCCATAAACAGCTGCAAGTCTTGTCTCCATAAATAAACTACATTTTCCCAAAAAACACTTCAAATATCTAGTTTAATTGGAAAGAGGTGACAGGTGACAGGTGACAGGTGACAGGTGACTGGTGACAGTGAAGAAAATGATAAGCTTTTCACAGAGATTCCCATTCTTCCCTGGTAATATTAGCTTGACGTAAGATTCGACCCAATAAACTAGGACTGATATCAGCTTGATGAGGGTTGGGAATTGTGAGCAAGTCCTAAGTTGACAATTTCATAGACAAAACTATACTTGTATTGACAAAAATCAATTTAATCATATATTGATGTTTGCCACCAGGAAATAGTCCATCAAAACCCAAAATTTTGGGATAATTAATTAGATCACGCCGCTTAACTGGACCCCAAGGAGGCATTAAGCTACCTCCTGATTAATATTAATATTAATATTAATATCAATATCATCTAAAATTGGTAAAGTATGACCTAGACGCAACCCTAAAATTATCCAACCTTCCAGAGTATTTTGTAACTCTTCCCTACAATTCTCTAAAGTTGTACTATTTGCCCATACACCAGAACATTCGGGAATTTCTGCGTAAAAAGTCCCATCTTCCAACAACTCATAAGTTGCTTTGTGCATTGCTTTGTGAATGTAATCTATTAACATTGCTGATGTTTTACAAAAAAATACTTCAAATATCTAGTTTACTTTATGGTTGGGTTGAGAATTGACAGCAGTTAAGCAAGACTACAATAAAGAATATATAAACTAATAACAGGTGAAAAATGAACACCTTTGAATTATATACAACAGACTTTCATGCTTGGACTCAAGAACAAGTTAATTTACTCAAAACTCAACAATGGCATACATTAGATACTGTGAACCTCATTGAAGAACTGGAAACCTTGGGAAGAAAAGAAAGACAAGAATTGAGAAATAGACTAGCAGTGTTGTTAGGACATCTATTAAAATGGCAATTTCAAGCCGAAAAACGTACTAACAGTTGGTTGAGTACAATTAAAGAACAACGTATTCAAATTAAACTACTTTTAGAAGATAGTCCTAGTCTAAAACCCTATTTAGAGGAAATGTTTCTCACAGCTTATGAACTCGGTTTAGCATTAGCAATACGGGAAACTCAACTTGGGGAAAAAGTATTTCCAGAAATATGTCCTTACACCTGCGAACAAACCCTCAACTCGGAATTTTTACCAGAATAGGTGACTTGTGACTGGTGACTGGGAAAATACAAATAATTTCTCCCCATTACCCCACTTATCGCCATTTTTCCCAATTTTGATTAAAAATAGAAGTATCAGGAAAAGCAGTAGGATTACCGTTTTTCTCTAAAATACCTTTTAAAACCTGTAATTTTGGTTCTAATCTCGGTAAATCATCAACTAACTGATAAGGTGCTATATTTTCCTTCAATGCAAAACTAGCTACAGTTCCCGCAGCAGCACCAGCAGACCATTCAAAAGAATGCACCCGATAAGCAGCAGCAGCTATGTGACTGGTAGCAATACTTTTACCCCCTACTAATAAATTATCAATTTTTTGGGGAATCATTGCTCTCAGGGCAATTTGAAAAGGATAAGCGTTACCTGCACCCCGTCTTTCTCCCGGACGTTCTATATTACCAGGTGCTTCTGGTGGACTGTTCAACATACAGGGGTGAAAGTCTATAGCGTAGTGACCGATACCCACAGCATCCGGGAAAATAGTGGAACGGCGACGCTTTCTTGCGTTATTTGGACTGACTTCACCCCTAATTACTAATATTGCTTCTATACCTGCTAGTGTCGCTTTTAACTGACGGTACATATCTGCGGGCAGAGTTTTCCGGTAATATTCATCATGATAATTATGGCGAGAAATATCAACTTCCCAAATACCAAACCCTTGGGGTTGTCCCCAACTGGGACGGCCAATAATGCGTCTTCCTTCACGCATATAAGGATATTTTGATAAACCAGATGCAGTTCCCATTGGTGAATTTATACCAGTTAATAAACGGTTATTCGGGTGGGTTTGTTTCACATTTGCACCGAGTTGAGAGTCAGTAGTTCCCGCGACTAACCAGTAATAATAAGCCAGAGCTTTTTCCTCTCCTTTACGGAGGGTTTCGGTTCTTAGTCCTCCTTTCCAGCCACCGGGTTGTAATTGACCAGTAGCTTGTAATTGTTGACGAGTATAAATTAAATTATCCTGTGCTGTTCCTGGTCGGTAGTCATTACCCCAAGTCCAGTTTTGCATAGATATATCCCCAGGTGTAGGAATTGTAAAATTAATACCACCGAATCTAGTTTGTTTACCTTTTTGGGGACTCCAAATACGACGATAGGTAAAAACTAAATCAAAATTGGCTAATCTTGATAGTTCATAACTAAAATATGGGGCATATTGATGATAAAATGGGGGCATGATTTGGGGTTGTGGTTCTTTAGTTGCCTCCATTGCAAAAGTATATGTAAAACCTTGGGTACAATAGGGATCATTTGTAGTGCTAGAAGATGAAGGTTCGAGATAGGAAATCGGATCAATTCCTAAACGATAAGGTACATCAGCTAAAGCAATAATTTCTCCAGTTTCACTGGCATCTATAACGTACCATTGATTATTATTTTTCTGTGATTGTTGGGGTAGAAAATGAATGATGGTTTTATTAAACCGGGAGGAATTTTGATAACTATAAGCATCTTCTATGGTTTGGGAAAGGGTGAATGTGTTTAAAGGTGGTGCGTTTTTTGCTGGTTGATGTTGAATGGCGATCGCACTATTGATAATTTTACCATCTGCACTAATTTGTAAATCTTTAATTACCGTATTTGGGAATAAATGTAATTTTCCTCGACCCTGTTTTTCTGCATCTTTCAACATTTGGGAAATGATATTATGAGCATCACGGGGAAGAAAACAGGAGTCACTTACCCAACAGTCACCGGGGTTAAGTTGATGATATTTTTGTTGTATGCGGTTTCGTAATTCTAAATATCCACGAGAATAGAATTGTTTTTCTCTTTGAGTTGGTCTTTCATCTAACGCAGATGTACCTTGAGAGGAAATTTGTCCTCCTAACCAGTCGGTAATTTCTGTGAAACAAACGGTGTTTCCTGCGAGTAAACTTTCGTAAGCTGTCGCAACTCCAGAAAGTCCACCACCGACAACGAGAATTTCACAGTTGACGGTTTTATCTGGGTTTCTGGGTGGGGTTGCGGTGACGGAGTAGGGTGTGAGGAATGTGGTTAATAGGGTTATGCTGATGAGACGTTTCATGGTTGATGCAATATGTCTACTATGTCATTTTGTAGACGGTGGTTCTGGGGGAAAGGTTCTTGGTGGGTTTAGATGAGATAATTAAAGTTATACCCTCACAGATAACTTTTTCAGCAAACCCTAAATAGAATCTAGCGTTTAAGGTTAGCTGGAAAAAAGCTAACCAAAATGACTTCACCTCGTAACACTAGCAATTACCTGACCAATATCCTGGGGAGTTGCACCAGTAGCTAACATCGCACGTATCAATAACTCAATCGAAACAGAAGCATCTCCATTTTCTGCATTAGCAATTCTAGGTTGGCTAGAATGAAGTTTAGCTGCTAAATCAGCCTGAGTCATTAAATTTTGTCTTCGTTCTTTCAAACTGCGACTTAGAGCTAATTTAATTTCTACTAACGCTGCTTCCTCTGGAGTTAATTCCAGGAATTCTGCGACTGTTCCAATTTTCCAACCTTTAGCTTCAAGACGTTCTCTTTTTGAGTTATCCATAAAATTTTATCCTCTCAATCTCTGTCATATTTACTTAATCTTTTCTTACAGGTATCAATCACACTATCTGGTGTTTCTGTTGAACTTTTGTTAAATACTTCGACAATTAATATCGCATCATCATCAATTCTGTAAATGATTCTCCAATTCTTATCTACATCTCTGACCCTTAACTCGTGACACCGTGATCCAATACTTGGCATTGGTCGAGAATGAGGCATTCCCAGATTTTCACCTTGCTGTAACTTTCTCAGTAGTACACCAGCCTCTATTCGTGCTGCTTCAGTAAATGGCGGAGTTTTAACTTCCCCGTGTAGCCAAACTAGAGATTTATCAGTTTGTGCCATATCCTAATTATATCAAATATGATATATTTTCGCACAAAAATTGAAAAATACAACTATTTTTATTTTTTGTTACTTGGAAATTGATCCTTTTGGGAATATAAAAATTATCACACCTCAAATATTTATTAATCAACTATAATTACAATTCCTATACTTTTATACACTTTCATCAAACACCAAGCTGATTGAGAGATACCTTGTTTTCCCCTAATCTGCTAATATCAAACAACCAGTCCGAAAACCAGTTACCCTAAATTGATAATCTATCATAGACATACCACCGCAAAAAACAACCTTACAGATAGGGAAAGTGCCATGAACAGCAAAAACCCCATTTTTTCAAAAAAAGCTTTAAAAATCGCCATTTTATTATCACCATTACTGTTATCTACAGGGTTTTGGGGTGGAAAACTGCAACTATCCGCTACTGCTCAGGTATTATCGAATCAGGAACGGGAAGAATTAACCAGACTGCGACAAGAAAACCGCCTTCAAAAGCAAGTACAGTCAGACTTTGAGCGTGCTTTTACCCGCACGAATACCCTACTTAATATTTGGTTAACGATTTTAAGTTTATTTCCTGTGGTTTTAATTGTTACTTTATGGTTATTGCGGAAAGCTATAATTAAGGATATTGTTGACCGTTCAATGCAGCAGGTACAAGGAATAGAAAAGTTGCAAACTCAATTAATTAATGTTAGTCAAGATTCTGAAAATTTGATTAAAACTTCTCAAAGTCTCACTCAGGAATTAGCACAGGAAGTTAATAGACTGAAAACCGCAATTCAAGGTGAAGAGGAAAATTTATCTATTCTTTTATCTGATTTACCAAAATCAAAACAGGAATTTCTCACAGCTTTAGAACGTGAAGTTGAATCTGCTCAAGAGAATATCAGCGATTTAGAATTTAGGTTAAATACTCAATTAGAACAAGTCACTTTATCTGCTCAACAACAAAAAATCACCATTGAAAATGTCAGAAAATTAGAAGCTGAGTTAGTTTCTCAATTTAAGCAAATGAAGTCAGCAGTGGAAAATCAAAAAGATGCTGCTGTTAATGATATTGAAACAACCCGTTCTCAGTTAATATCTCAACTTCAGGGTTTAGAATCGGCAACTCTACAACAAAAAGAAGAAACTTTTGAAAGTATAGCACAATCACGCTCAGATTTTACTGATCAGTTATTTCACTTTCAGTCCGATGCTCAACATCAAACAGATATTTTTATTGAGAATTTGTCAAAATTAAATAATCTGTTTAAATCCCAACTTGCTGAATTACAAACTGATGCTCAAAATCAACAAGGTGGTTTATTTGATAATTTAAATAAATTACAGCTTGACTTTTCTCAGCAACTATCATTATTACAAAATGCTGCTCAAATTCGTCAACAGGAAATCATTGATAATTTAGCAAAATCGGGTAATGATTTTGTTTCTCAGTTGTCTGATGTTCATAGTGATATCGAGGAAGATATTCAACAACAGAAATCACAAATTTTACAGGGTTTACAAAATCTAGAATCTGAGTCTCTTAAACAAATTAGAGAATTACAAAATGTAGCGGAATTGCGTCAACAGCAAATAGTTGAGAATTTAGAAAAATCAGGTGATGAGTTTATTTCTCAGTTTGCTGATATTCAAACCGATATTCAAAAACAAAAATCACAGATTTTACAGAATTTACAAAAGTTAGAATCTGAATCTATTGAGCAGATTAGGATTTTACCAAATGTAGCGGAAGTGCGTCAACAGCAAATAGTTGAGAATTTAGAAAAATCAGGTGATGAGTTTATTTCTCAGTTTGCTGATATTCAAACTGATATTCAAAAACAAAAATCACAGATTTTACAGAATTTACAAAAGTTAGAATCTGAATCTATTGAGCAGATTAGGATTTTACCAAATGTAGCGGAAGTGCGTCAACAGCAAATAGTTGAGAATTTAGAAAAATCAGGTGATGAGTTTATTTCTCAGTTTGCTGATATTCAAAGTAATTTTGAACAACAGAAGTTGAGCATTTTAGAGAAGTTAGAACAGTTAGAAAAATTAGAAGCTGAGTTTGTTAAACAACTTGCAGAATTACAGTTAGACGCTCAAACTCGGAAAGAGTCTATTTTACAAGATTTAGCAACTATTCAACCTCAATTTATAGCTGAACCTGAAAATACACAACTAAATATACAAGTACAAGAAACCGCACCCGAAACAATACCCGAAACAATACCAGAAACAATACCAGAACCCACACAAATAGAAGTTTCTGCGGATGACTATATCAAAGAAGCGGAAACGTTGTTTTCAGAAAAACGTTATGAAGATGCTTTAGCAATTTATGAACAAGTCGTTAATATTCAACCTGATAATGCAGAAAATTGGCTAAAGCGCGGTTTAATTCTCAATAGATTAAAACGCTATAAAGATGCGATTTTGTCCTATAATAAAGCTATTAAAATTAACCCTGAATATCATCAAGCTTGGTGTGATATTGGTGTAGCTTGTGGTAATTTAGGTAAACACAAAGAAGCATTCAATTGTTTTGATAAAGCTACTCAGATCAAACCAGATGATAGTGTGGCTTGGTTAAATCGTGGTTTGTCTTTGGTAGAATTAGAACGTTATGAAGATGCGATCGCTTCTTTTGATCAAGCGTTAAAATTTCAACCCAACTCCCCGAAAATTTGGGATAAACGTGGTTACACCTTGGTAAGATTAGGCAAAGATGACGAAGCAATTACTAATTTCGATAAAGCACTAGAAATTAGACCAGACTATGCAAGTGCTTACTATAATAAAGCTGCTTGTTATGCACTACAAAGAGAAGTTGAATTAGCATTAGAGAATTTGCAAAAAGCAATTGAGCTTAAACCCAGCTACAAGGAAGATGCAGCTACAGATATAGATTTTGATGATATTAATAAAGATCAAACCTTTCAAAAATTAATTCAGAGTTAGTCATGAGAAATTAAAAATACCCCTGCATAGTTTCTACACAAATTAGAAGCTATAAAGGGGTAATTTGAAGTCATTAATGCCTCTTGCAAGGAGAGGGGGATGGAGCAGAGAAATTGAACAATAGGTAAGCTGCAATTGTGCAAGGAAAAGCCTTAACAACAACGTAGTTTCCTTTCACGGAAATCCTATCAATACCTCTTGATTGAAGATATAACTTATTTCTCCCATACCTCATCTATCTAGAGAAATAGTATAAATATACTCCAAGAATGATTGACTAAAGGATAAAATATATGATATTCGGCGTTATTTTTGATTGATTTGAACCTTTAAACAGGATATTCTCACTATACGAATAAACGCAGCCAAGGACACTTTTCCATAAATCCTGATGCTTTATTTTCAGCATTTATATCATTAATATGTGTTGGTGTGGGTCGAATAATGCCATCAAATAAATCATCTAAACCGTAAGGTGTGAAAAATCGCCATTCACCTAAGTCATTCATAGATACACCTACAGCAGTTGCAGTGTGTAACCAATCTTTAATTCCATCTTCTGTACTGTAATATATAGTTCTACCTGTCCGCCATCTACCAAAACTAGCTTGATTTTTAATATCAAATTCATACTGAGGAAATCGTGTAGTGAGAATTGATTTTACTTGTTGTTCCTGTTCTCGTGTTCCCTGTAAATCAAAAAAAGCAATATCAAAATCTTTGATGAATAATTGACATTTTTCACCAAATAGGTTAGACCATACGGTATTGCGTACTGCCCCTCCTGCTAACCACCAGTTGGGTAAGTTGATTTGAGCGATGTGTGGTAGTACATCTGCAATTACGGAATCTAAGAGAATAGTTTTTAATTTTGTAGAATCACTCATGATTTATTTCACAACTTGAAAATACAGATAAAGTCATTTATTGACAAGTATCATAACAAGTATGATACAATGCTTTGGATGACTAAAGTCCAGAAATGACGCAGAGAACGCAGAAATAAATAACGCAGAGTTTTATCAATTGAAAATTGACAATTGTTCCATTCAAGGCTTCCGCCGTGAGCGTCAGCCGATAGCGTAGCGTGGCGTTAGCCATACGGTTTAAAACCTCCCCTTTCAAGGGGAAAAATCAAAAATCCGCTTTTTCCATCCTCTCCCTTCAAGGGATAGGTAATTGTCAATTATTGAAAACCTACAAAGGCTACGGCTTTTGATAAAATGGTGAATAGACTAAAAATACATGATATTAATTAAGCGTAATTTCCCATGACCACTTCTTCCCGTCGTTATCACATTACTACTTTCGGCTGCCAAATGAATAAGGCCGATTCAGAGCGCATGGCTGGCATTCTGGAAGATATGGGCTTTGAATGGTCAGAAGATCCTAATAATGCTAATGTGATTCTTTATAATACTTGCACGATTAGAGATAATGCGGAACAAAAGGTTTATTCTTATTTAGGTAGACAGGCAAAGCGTAAGCATAAAGAACCTGATTTAACTTTGGTGGTTGCTGGTTGTGTGGCACAACAGGAAGGTGAATCTTTACTGCGTCGTGTTCCTGAGTTAGATTTAGTAATGGGACCACAACACGCTAACCGTCTCAAAGACTTGCTAGAGTCAGTTTTTGAGGGTAATCAGGTTGTCGCTACGGAAGAAGTACATATTTTAGAGGATATTACCCAACCAAGGCGAGATAGTAAAGTGACTGCTTGGGTAAATGTGATTTATGGTTGTAATGAGCGTTGTACTTATTGTGTAGTTCCTAATGTGCGGGGTGTGGAACAGTCTCGCACACCAGAAGCTATCCGTGCGGAAATTGAAACTTTAGGAAAACAAGGTTACAAAGAAATTACCCTTTTAGGTCAAAATATTGACGCTTATGGACGGGATTTACCCGGTTCAACTCCCGAAGGTCGTCATTTGCACACTTTGACAGATTTACTTTATTATGTC
The DNA here is from genome assembly GCF_014696195.1 of Sphaerospermopsis sp. FACHB-1094. Taxonomy (NCBI): domain Bacteria; kingdom Bacillati; phylum Cyanobacteriota; class Cyanophyceae; order Nostocales; family Aphanizomenonaceae; genus Sphaerospermopsis; species Sphaerospermopsis sp. FACHB-1094. The sequence continues at coordinate 15,854 of NZ_JACJPT010000118.1, forward strand.
CATGATGTTCCAGGAATTGAAAGAATTAGATTTGCTACTAGTCATCCCCGGTATTTTACGGAAAGGTTAATTAAAGCCTGTGCAGAATTGCCCAAGGTTTGCGAGCATTTTCACATTCCTTTTCAGTCTGGGGATAATGAAGTGTTGAAAGCAATGTCACGTGGTTATACCCAGGATAAATACCGACGGATTATTGATACAATACGTAAGTATATGCCAGATGCTTCTATTAGTGCGGATGCTATCGTCGGTTTTCCTGGGGAGACTGAAGAACAGTTTGAGAATACTTTAAAATTGGTGGCTGATATTGGTTTTGATCAGTTGAATACTGCTGCATATTCACCCCGTCCGGGTACACCTGCGGCGCTGTGGGATAATCAGTTAAGCGAGGAGGTTAAGAGCGATCGCCTACAAAGATTAAATCATTTAGTGGCGATTAAAGCAGCCGAGCGATCGCAACGTTACTTTGGCAGAGTTGAGGAAGTTCTAGTTGAGGATCAAAACAGCAAAGATCCAACTCAGGTGATGGGAAGAACAGGAGGAAACCGCCTGACTTTCTTTACAGGAGATATCAATGAACTCAAGGGAAAAATAGTCAAGGTGAAAATTACTGAAGTTCGCGCTTTTAGTTTAAGTGGTGAACCTGTAGATGTGCGGGAAGCGGTGATGGTGTGACTGGGGACTGGGGACTGGGGACTGGGGACTGGGGACTGGGGACAG
>NZ_JACJPT010000119.1:0-15895 GCF_014696195.1 Sphaerospermopsis sp. FACHB-1094
GTTGTCTTTTGTGGTGACATCGGCAATTTCCGATGTTTGGTTTTCTGACTTAATTTGATTATTTTCTAACTTCGCATTTAACTGAATCTCTGATAATATAGATGATGGAATAACAGGAGGAATTTCTGTGTTGTCTTTTGTGGTGACATCGGCAATTTCCGATGTTTGGTTTTCTGACTTAATTTGATTATTTTCTAACTTCGCATTTAACTGAATCTCTGATAATATAGATGATGGAATAACAGGAGGAATTTCTGTGTTGTCTTTTGTGGTGACATCGGCAATTTCCGATGTTTGGTTTTCTGACTTAATTTGATTATTTTCTAACTTCGCATTTAACTGAATCTCTGATAATATAGATGATGGAATAACAGGAGGAATTTCTAGTATTTTAGGTGTGGTTGTCTCCTCATTTTGTGGTAATGAATTAGGTTGAATCTTAATAATAGGAGATATTTCTTCTGAAGTATTAACAGTTTTTTTAGTATTCTCTAAAGTCGTAACTTTGGTTACAGATTCATCCTGAATTTCAGGAGAAAAAGCATCAGAAACGATAACCGATTCTTGAGTATTCCCGAAATCAATAAATAAACTTTCTTTATTTTCAGACTTGGGTGATATATTTTCTGCAATTACATTTGAACTCACATCAGAAACTAAAGATTCTGCTTCTCCCAAATCACTATTTTTATTAAGATTATTTCTATCAGTTTCTCTTTTTAAATTTGGTGCTAATGAATTTGATAAATTATCATTATTATCATCTAAATTATCATCTAATATATTATCATCGAATTTCCTAGATGTAGACAATAAATTTTCTTTGGTTAGATGATCACTTATTGCAGGGTAAATATCATTAGCAATATCATTAATATTTCTAGTATCTCTGTCACTTTCTCTGATAATATTTAGCTGGGGGCTATTTTCATCTTCTACTTCTCTTTGGATTGAATTTTCATTGACATTAATATCTAAAGTATCAACGTCTTCCGGTGTTTCACTAACTATTATCGGTTGATGATTGGTAAAGTTATTACCGTTATTAAATATATTCATTTCTTCTTCAATATTAGATGTTTGATTTTCCAAAATAGAAAATTCTGAGGAATCACTGTTAATACTATTAATGGTATTATTAATACCATCAGTTTCTCGATCTTGTTCTCTAGCTTGTATAGATATTTCCCCAATTTCTATAATATCAGATTCATTGAAACCAGTTATTAAATTAGATGGTAAATCTGTAATGACTTGTGGTTCATCATCGGTAATTTGTTCTGATAATGTAGAGTTATTGTCCAAATTGTTAGAGTTGATATTGGATACATTACCATCTATGATATTATTGTCCAAATTTACTAAATTTTCTGAATTTATTAAATTTTCTGAAGTTGTTGGTTGCTGTATAAATGGAGAACTATCAGTGAAGTTATCAGTTAACTTAAACAAGTTCAATATTTCAGATTGAGGATTATCTGTAATCAATGAATTTAAATTCTCTTCAGCAGTAGGAGGATGATTTGCACTTTCATCTATCACCTGTGTAACTTTCACCTGTTTAACTTTCTTGGTTGTAGATGATTTAGTAGTTTTTTTAGGTTGAGTTTTTTTGGGTTGAGTTTTTGCAGAAGATGTTTTTTTCTGTGATTTCTGCTTTTGGGTTTTCCGGGTTGTTTTAGTTTGAGGTTGAATAGTTACTTCTGGTAATATGTCATCACTTAAACCACTTAAATTGTTGTTAGCAATTTGAGTCTGTAAAAGATGGGAAATATTACTTAAATTAAATTTATTATTGGTATCTGTGAGGGAATTTGTATTATTTTTTGGTATAATTATTTCTGGTGTAATTGAATCAAAATTTGCTAATTCCATTTCTGGAAAGTCGCTATCCATATCTAGATTACCCAGATAATCATGATCTGAATAATTATCTGTAATTAGTGTATCTATGAATGGTTGACGTTTACGATTTAAGAAAAGTCTAGATGGTGTCAATAATGGTTTGGAGATGACTAGAGGCTGAATAAAATTGTTGTGTTGAAAAGTGTTGTGTTGAAAATTGTTGTTTTGATGATGAAAACCGAGATAGGATTTTTGCCCAAGGGTATGAACTTGAGTTCCTAATAATGATTGAATAATTTGCATAGGATTGACAGGTGTAATTGACAAGATTTAAAGTAATTTGTGTAACTTAATTTGAATGAATTTGAATTAATTTGATGTAAAAAATCCAGATTTCATCCGTGATGTAGGATTACCGCCTCCTTTGTCTTTTCCTACTTTTAATCCTTCATAAGCTAAAGTTAATTCTTCAATGGCCACTGCATTACCATCTGCTTGTAGTGCTGGTGTTTTCCAAGCAATAGGAACAGCACCGATTAAAGTCCAACTCATCATAGTTTCGCCGGCTTGATTGAAAACTAAAATATTCACATTCCGGCGAGTTGATGTTTCAGTAAATACTGCGCTAATCCATTTCCAAAAACCTTGATTATCTGTAATTCCTCTTTTGAGAGTTACATCTGAAAATTCTGCTTGACCTAAATATATTCTCTGTTGATCATTAACTCCACCTTCACGAAATACATTTTTCTTAATTTGCATTCCTAAACCAGAACATTCACTAAAAGATGCAGCAATAGATTTATCTATTTCTACATAAAATCGGTTGGTGGTGACATAATTTAATTCGTGAGTGACATTACCATTTTGATTATTTCCTGCCATTTTTACCACCTTTGATTACCATAACCATTAACTCTTTCTCGTTGGATACGCATATCTTCTAGTAAAAGTTGATATACTCGTTCTGTCAGTTCGCTTAATCGCAACGAGTCCTGAAGATACTTATCAGCTAATTTAGCGATTTCTGTTACATCGGATGCAGAACCAGAACCCGCATATCCAGCAGTACCGCCAATATCACTATTGGGAGTAAAATTTTTTGGCTTTTGTGGCTTGTTGGTTGAGTTCATAACTAAAACTCAAAGTTAGTTCTAAAATCAAGGCTAAAGGTACTGGATGAGAATCAAAATTAGCCAAAAGTCGAACTTAATTTTTACTGTTATTGGACTGATGTTGTATTGTTTTGTGAGAGCGATCGCCCTATAATGGTTGTTTAAACTGGCAAAATCTTTATCCACTGCTGGGGCATCAGGAGCATTATTATGAGGGAACGCATATTCCAAGCTAAAAAAGCTGCTTCTCCCGTCTCCATATCAACACTCAAACAACCAACACGCGGTTTTGGTTTAGAGTCATGGAACGCTTCACCTCCAGCCATGACACAGGTGCAACCCCTGAATAAGCCTCTCACTCACGATATCAGTAAAATATCACTCCGTCCCCAAGCAAAACTCTCCATCAGTCAACCAGGAGATACTTACGAACAGGAAGCGGATAGTGTAGCGCGACAAGTGATGCAAAGAATGGCGCTGTCTGGAAATCGTCAATCTATTCAACGTCAGGAAGTTCCAGAGGAAGAGGAAGAACTGCAAATGAAACCTCTGGAGATTAGCACTTTGCAACGTCAAGAAGTTCCAGAGGAAGAGGAAGAACTGCAAATGAAACCTCTGGATATTAGCACTTTGCAACGTCAAGAAGTTTCAGAGGAAGAGGAAGAACTGCAAATGAAACCTCTGAACATTAGCACTTTGCAACGTCAAGAAGCACCAGAGGAAGAGGAAGAACTGCAAATGAAACCTCTGGAGATTAGCACTTTGCAACGTCAAGAAGTTTCAGAGGAAGAGGAAGAACTGCAAATGAAGCCGATGGTGCAGCGTCAAGCTAATGGTGGGATGGCTGCTACCGCAGATTTAGAAACCTCTATTAATCAAGCCAGGGGAGGAGGACAACCACTAGGGGATAATATCAGAGAACCGATGGAACAGGCGTTTGGTGCTGATTTTGGAGGGGTGAAGGTTCACACAGATAGTCACTCTGACGGGTTGAATAGGTCAATACAAGCGCGTGCTTTTACCACGGGACAGGATATTTTCTTTAGACAGGGGGAATATAATCCTGGGAGTCGGGGCGGACAGGAGTTGTTAGCACATGAGTTAACCCATGTTGTGCAGCAGAATGGGGGGATGGTACAGCGATCGCTTCTACCACCCCAACACTTAATGCAACTCCCCGCAACTGAAAACCCTCGCAATTATGCAGATCAGCGAGGAGGTGGAGTAGGGAAAGTGTTGTCGCCTACCGTTCAACTAATGGCATTACCACCACTTGGTGCTAAAGCGTCAACTCATGGTGATCCTGAGAAAGCTGACCTTGTTGAGAGGTTGATTAATGGAACATCAAGTGTTGAGGATTATATGCATGGTATATGTTACGATGCTGTGGCATATGTACAATATTTGCGCGGTTGCATAAACCCAGAACAATTACTAAATATTAATGGCGAAGGATGGATCGATGTGTTAAATTTCGCAAGCGGAAATATTTGGAATGGCGAAAGCATAGAAAAAGGTAAAGCCATAGGATTTTACCGTTTGGTTCACCAAAAGTTTTTCCACGCTGCCATATCCGTAGGGGGTACTACGATTCGAGCTATAAATGGTCATGTGCTAGGGAATGGATGGGGTACGGCGGCTGATTTAGCAAATGTTCTAAAGCCAACGGAACAAAATGGTATTTACCTGCACGATAACACCCAAATTCAGGTATATATCTCTCCTCTCTGATGGTATCATTATGTACATCTTCATACCTCACATTTTGCTATAATGCCTACGCTTTAGTTACATTTATTTGGCAATATCAACCGTAGGTGATCGCCTCAAAATATAATTTAGACTTTAGGCTAATTACTTACAGAGTGCGATCGCATTATCCTAGTAAATCTTGTAGGGTGCGTTAATGAAATGTAACGCACCAAATTGATTGTTATTCACCGTCATTGTCTTAATATTAAGGATGGGTCTTAATGCGATAGCGAAGCTCTACTGCAAACGAACGCTTATTATAATTTTTGAAAATTGTATTAGCGTAGCTTACCGTAGGTAGAACTTCATAAAATTTTTAATCAGCCCAATTTTCTATCTTCAAATTGGGAATTTGTGAAAAGTCTTTGTAATTGCGTGTAACTATTATTGCATTTTGAGTAAGAGCAATTGAAGCAATTCTGAGGTCTTTTTCAATTCTCTTTTTTGCTAGAGTTTTAGAACTTTGCTGTAATATTTGGTAATATTTTTCCGAATTTCTATCAAAGTTCAAAACAGTTATCACCTTAAAAAACTCAGTAGTTTCCCACAGCTTAGTATAAAGATGAGCAAGATTATTAACTTGTGTAGGGTTATTTAATCTCCCCATCCAACCATTAAATAGCTCTTGTACAGTAACCACAGTAATTGCTACATCATCGGAATGTGCTGCAACTTGGACAGCGATGGACTTATTTCCAGCTAGGAAAAGTGAGGTATGATCAGTATCGAGAATCCAAAAGCTCATATTTCACTATTATCTTCTCTTTCAGCTTTGATTTCTGCCATAATTTCCCGAAAATCTGGATCATTTTCAAAAATTCCAGCAAACTTCATCAAAGGATTTTGGGAAGCAAGTTGTTTTATTGGTGTTGGAATCGTAATAACTTCGGCTTTAGCTAACCGTTTTTGTAATAACTGTTGAACTTTTTCCACTGCACCTTGTTTAGTTTGATCTTCGATTTGAAGATCAGGAATTTCTAGGACAGTAGCTTTAGTAAAACCATCAGTTGTATTTTCTAATAAAATATTCCAGTTATCCACAATATTAATTTTCCTCAATTAGATAAATTTACATTTATTTCATTTTATTACATCATTACATCATTCTCCCATATTACCTCGCTACTTGCCTACGCGATCTTTTAAATCTCCAAAATCTGGAATATAGACTTTAGGCTAATTACTTACAGAGTGCGATCGCTATATTCTAGATATTTGTACTGGCAAAATATTCATCCACATCACGGCTTGGGCATGAGGAGCGCAACATGAGAGAACAGGTAAGCCAGGGCAAAAAAGCTACCACTTCTGTCTCCATACCGACACTAAAACAGCCAACACGGGGCTTTGGTTTGGAGTCATCAAACATTGCGCCTCAAGCAACCCCAGAGGTAGAAACTGTTGAAACTGTTAACGAACCTCTCACCCACGATATCAGTAAAATATCACTGCGTCCCCAAGCAAAACTTTCCATCAGTCAACCCGGAGATTTTTACGAACAGCAAGCGGATAGTATTGCACAACAGGTAATGCGAAGAATGGCGCAACCTGTCAACCGTCATTCTATCCAACGTCAGGAAATATCAGAGGAAAAAGAAGATACAGAAAAAGAAGATACAGATTTACAAATGAAACCTCTGGTTAATTTTGTTACGCCTTTGGTGCAACGTCAACAAATGCCAGAGGAAGAAGAATTACAGATGAAGTCTGTGTATAATTCCCATCTTTCCTGGTTGCAACGTCAACAAATGCCGGAGGAAGAGGAAGCACAAGAGGAAGAACCAGTACAAATGAAGTCAATGGTGCAGCGTCTTCCGGGTACGGGTGGAATAGCTGCAACTTCAGATTTAGAAACATCTATTAAACAGTCCCGTGGTGGTGGACAACCTCTAGCTGATGATATCAAGCAACCAATGGAACAAGCGTTTGGTGCTGATTTCGGTAGCGTGCGTGTTCACACTGATGGTAATTCTGATAAATTAAATAAATCTATACAAGCTCGCGCCTTTACTACAGGACAGGATATTTTCTTCCGTCAGGGTGAATATTCTCCTGGAAGTAGTACAGGGAAGGAATTATTGGCACATGAATTAACTCATGTTATTCAACAAAATGGCAATTCTGTACAGAGAAAATCTGTCAATTTAGAATTAAAATCAAACAAACTATACAGAAAATCTACTGATAATGGGCAAACTCTCCCACTGGGGGAAAGTCCCCAACCAAGTACCCAACTGGAAGGGGATAACCAAAATCAAACGGATGAAGTAGAAAATTCTGAAAGCAGCGAACAACAAAATCAAGCAACAACAGAAAACCAGCAAACAGCATCCACCCCACCAGCAGCGGGAGAGAATGGAATAGCAGAACCACCGCCAAAAAATGAAGATGATAAGAAAGTAGAATCTGCCAAAAATACGGCATTAAATCAGGAAAAACAGCCAGATTTAAAAGATAATAACGCTAATTCGCTAAAAACCAGTTCCCAGGCTCAAGATCAACCTCAAGGTAGATTACCGGAGGAAATAACAGGACAAGATAACGTACAATTACCAAGCAAAAATGTAAATAATATAACGACTAAAGCAACAGGATCAGTAACGGGTAATGGTGAAAAAGCCCCTGCTTCCCCGGAAGCTGATCCAGAATTTCAAGCAGTAGTTAATACCACAAAACAAGTAGCTGTTAAGCAGAAAGAACACCCAGCAGCTAATACTGAAGCCCAGGAAGCCCAAGATGCGGCTCAACCCCCTGGAAATGAAGTAGAGAGCAAAGCGCAAGCTAACCAAGTGGGTGAGATGGGACAAGCTCAAACTTCAGGATTTGATGCTGCGGCTTTGAAAGCTAAACTGATGGAGCGTATTGCAGATATGGCTCCTAAGAACCTTAAAGAAGCGGATGAGTTTAAGAATGGCAATAAATTGGATTCTGTTAAAAGTGATTTAAGTGGTCAAGTTAAAGAAGAAAAGAAAGAATCACAAGGTGATTTAGAAGAGAAAACCAAGGAAAAACCAGATACAAGCGGTATTGAAACCAAACAAGTAACGCCTTTAACCGCAAATAATCCAGGAACATCACCAGCAAACATTGGTGCAGATAAAGCCGCACCTAAATCTAAGGGTCTAGGTGAAATTGAAGCACCTTTACAACAAGAAAGTCAAAATCTTGATCAAAAAATGGCTGAGGCTAATGTTACTGAGGAGCAGTTAGCAAAATCTAATCAGCCAGAGTTCCAATCCGCACTAACATATAAAAAAGAAGCTCAAACTAATGCTGTACAAGGACCTGCTAAATATCGTCAAGAAGAACAAGGAATCATAGCCAATGCCAAAGCGACGGCTGAAGCTACCGCCCAACAGCATCTTCAAGGAATGCACGGTATTCGGAATCAAAACTTGGGACAGGTAGGAGAACAACAGGTAGGAACTAAAGGTAAAGATGAACAAGCACGGGCAAAAGTTGCTGGTGATATTAATAAGATTTATGAGGGGACTAAAACCAAAGTTGAAAAAATTCTCAATGATTTAGACGGGAAAGTTATCCAAGAATTTGATGCGGGTGCTGTTAAGGCGAAAAAAGCCTTTGAGGATTATGTCGGCAAACGCATGGACGATTATAAAAAAGAACGTTATAGCGGTTTTTGGGGTCCAGGAAAATGGCTAGTTGACCAGTTTTTAGGTCTACCTTCAGAAGTGAATGTTTTTTATACAGAAGGGCGGGAACTTTACATTAAAGAAATGGATGGGGCGATAAATAAGGTAGTTACCATTATTAGCAAAGAACTCACCCAAGCCAAAGCAGAAATCACCAAAGGTAAACAGGAAATTCAGAATTATATTAATAAACTGCCCCAAGATTTAAAAGGTGTGGGACAGGAAGCAGCCACAGCAATTGAAAGTAAATTTGATGAATTAGAACAAAGTGTTGATGATAAACAAAATGAGTTAATTGATACGTTAGCTCAGAAATATCAGGAAAATCTGCAAGCTGTTGACGCTCGGATAGAGGAAATGAAAGCAGCAAATAAAGGTTTGATTCAAAAAGCCTTAGATGCTGTTGTGGGTGTGATCAAAACAATTATTGAATTGACCAAAATGCTAATCGAAGTATTAGCAAGGGTAGCGAGTGTAGTTGGGGAAATTATTAAAGATCCGATAGGTTTCTTGAGTAATTTGGTGAGTGCGGTGAAACAAGGTTTCCTCAACTTTATGAAGAATATCGGCACACACCTACAAAATGGTTTAATTGCTTGGTTGACTGGCACAATGGCAGAGGCTGGAATTGAATTACCAGAAAAATTTGATTTGAAAGGTATTTTTAACCTAGTCATGCAGCTTTTGGGCTTCACTTATGAAGCGGTTCGCGCCCAAGCTGTGAAACGATTGGGTGAAGAAAAAGTCAGCCGGATGGAACAAACGGTTGAGGTATTTAAGATATTAGCTACTCAAGGAATAGGAGGAGTTTGGGAGTTAGTTCAAGATCAGATTGGTGATTTGAATAGTTTGGTAATTGAACCGATCAAGAATTTTGTCATTGAAAAAGTAATTACAGCAGGGATTGAATGGGTACTGAGTTTATTAACTCCAGCTTCGGCATTTATTAAGGCTTGCCAAGGAATTTACAACATTGTTAAATTCTTCATTGATAATGCTCAGAGAATAGCAGATTTAATTAATGCGATCTTAGATTCAATAGTGGCGATCGCCAGTGGTTCAATTGATCAAGCAATCAAAGGTGTGGAAAATGCCCTGGCTAAATCTTTACCAGTTGTGATTAGTTTCCTAGCGAGTCTTTTGGGATTGGGTGGTATTAGTCAAAAAATTCAAGGTATTATCCAAAAACTGCGGAAACCAATGGAAAAAGCAGTTGATTGGGTAATTGATAAAGGTAAGAAGGCGTTTGGAAAAGTTAGTAATAAGTTCAATAATAGTAAGGTAGGTAAGAAATTTAATGCTGCTAAGGATGCAGCAGTGGAGAAATATAAAGCTGGTAAGCAGTGGGTGGAAGATAAGAAAGCTGCTGGAGAAAAATGGTTTGATGATAAGAAACAAGCCCTGTTAGATGCTACAGAAAAACGGAAAGCTCAGTTCGCAAATACTAAATTTGGTAAAGCATTAAACAGTGCTAATGATGGGTTGGGTAAGAAATTAGATGCTTTAGATAAGAAACGTCAGGCGTTTAATAACAAAATTGAAGCGGCCAGAGAATGGCCTAGTAAACAGTTAGAAAAAGTCCAGGATAAAGCCGCAGAATTAAGAGGAAAAGCGGGAGATAAAATCAAAAATAGTAAGTTTGGTAAGAGTGTTAGTGAGAACTGGCAGAAAGGTAAAGATTGGGGTAGTAATCAAAAAGCTGCTTTGGATAAAAAGTTGGGATTTGGTAAGGGTAAGAATAAGACGGTTCAGGAAGATGCAAAGGATAATAGCCCTGATCAAAAGAAAGCATCACCTGATGAACGCAAGACGGCTGCGAAAGAAAAATTTATATCTTTAATGAAAGCGAAAAAGACCATGAGTAGAGAAGACATGAATAGCGTTTTCATTAAACTTAAAACTGAATTTCAGCTTTCTGATATCAAACTTGAAGGTAATCTGACCGATCCTAAGATTGGATTCTATGCTTCACCCGCAACATTTTTACCATTAAATTCTATTCCCATAAGTGGACAAAAATCAGGAGCAAAAGCAGCAAATAGAGCATCAGTTAAAGCTGGTGATTATATTAAAGCAATCAGGTATGACGGACCATTTCCAACTCCAGGTAAAGAAGTAGTTGACGAATTTAACAAGAGATTTGAAGGACAAGCAACTACATATAATAATGGGCAAACTTTTACTGGTTCTCCACCCAAAAAGAAAGCGAAAGGAGTAGCACCTATAAATTTATATGAAGTACAAGCTCTACCTACAAATAGCCTACCTTTTCAGACAGCAACTAACAGTAATTCTTATTACAGAGCGGGGACTGTAGAAGCTCAATCTAGTGTTACTAGAGGTCCTAGAAGATCAAATAAAACAGGTATAGAGACAAAATTTGGACATTTTGGTATAGATGAAGAAATAATTAAAACTGGAAATTCCAACACAGATTACAATGGTGGACACCTTGTGGGAGATCAAGTTATGGATAGCCACAACGCATTTAATTTATATGAAGACTGGAATCTTGCACCTCAACAAAGAAGTTTTAATAGTCCTGTTTATACAGGAACAATTGAAAACGCTGTTACTAGGGCAATAAACGCTGGAGCAACTATCAAATATACAGTAACAGTTCAATACCCAAGTAATATTTATCAGATACAACCTTCAGTGCTGATTAAAAATTTATTACCCAGTGGTGATCCTTATCGGCAAGAAGTTGAAGGCGCAATCAAGAACAACAGTAACTTGGATTCATCTTTTACATTACATCGGAGAACACCGGGTTTCTGGCAAGCTAAAGCAGAGGTCATTAAAGGTAGCGAAACGATAAGTTCAGGCGATATCAAGCAGCGTGATAATGTCGCTTTTGAAAACAATCCCCTGAACGTTCAACCTGGTGTTAATTATCAACCTACTAATCTAGAACAAGTGCGATATTCATTAGAAGTAGATACGGGTGCTGGTCTGAAACCACTAACCGTACCCACTAACGGAGATCCTATACAATATTCTGGAGCTACACAAGTTGAAGAAACAGCTAGACAGGAAACTTTTTAGTTTATTGAGGTGGATGACTAAAATTACATCCATTATTAACAATAGGAAATTATCTTATAAGTCGAATATAATGGAAAATAAAACTATATCTAGTCATTTTATAATGATTAGCAAAACCATTTTTATGATTTACTGATGTTGATAATTTATTGATATTCAAGGGTGAATAAATGCCACTTAAAACTCAATTCCAAATAATCGAAAGTCTTACAGAAATTTTAGACCCTGTAACTAAATTCGGCGGACAACCAGTATGGATAGCTGAACCCCTGTGGCCACTCGGTCCAGAAACAGGTGAACAAATGTTGTTTTTGGGGCAAATTGCTCTTAATCACGAAATATTTCCTGATAGCAATGGCATAATGGTCTATCTGTTCTTTGAACAGGAGAGTGAGCCACTTTATAATGAAGCTTTTGCTATAGTGATACAAACCACAGAAAATGTTTATACAAGTGGTGATCAAATAGAATTTTTATCCGCAACTACAGGACCCACTATATACGAATTAAATGAAGATAATGAGGTAGTTTATCAAGAGTATGGAGTTATATTAGAACACGTAGAAAATGAAGATTCTGTTCCGCTCAAGGAAAGATACACGATAAATGATTTGAATTATGACCCTGGATACCAGTTTGCAAGACCCGAACTAGCTGGAAATAAAATAGGTGGTCAACCTCTATATATTGGACACCTAACCAACCCACCTGAACTATTTACCTCAGATGAATGGCTACTGCTATTACAATTAGCTCCAACTCAAGGGTATTACAACAATTTGCAACCTAATTTCTATCCCTTCTATATGGAGTTAGGGGAGTTTGGTATTCTCACAGTTTTTATTTCTCAAGACTATACCCAAGCTGTATGTTATGTTCAGCAGCCGTAGCAGAAAAGATATCAAAAAACTCAAGACGTATATTGATTAAGTTATCTAAAATATGGTTGGAACAACAGAACCTTATCAAATCAACAGCGAACTAATCCTACACAACCCCTCTCAAACCCCCCTCATCTTACACGCGATCGCTCTATCTCTCACCACCCAAAACAACAACCTAATAGAATGTCGTCTCACCTTCCAACTCACCCCCCAACTCTACCAAAGCATAGAAAAAGAAGCATTATTTAATCTTAAACCAGAAGTCCGTAATTCTGATTCTATAAAATTCCTCCCTGAACCAAACATTACAATAGAAACAATTTTAAAACCCGACTTATTACCCCTGTTAACAGAAAACAGTAAAAACATTGAAGAAGCTGCAAATTACATCCTTAAATTAAACCAAGAACAACCCCAACATATTCTCCTATCTACTGAAAGTTGGTTAGTTTTATCTGTGAAACAGCAACAGGAATCAGGAGAAATCGGTTATCAAACTCTTTGGGCTTATATTAGTCCAGAAAATCTCATTCAAACAGCAAATTCTAGTGAAAAAATTACAGAAGGAATTATCAAATTTTTTCAAGATTGGACAGCAGCCAATTTATCAAGTTTATCAACCAAAACTCAAGCGAGTGTAAATAAAATGATAGAAGAATTTAATACATTTTTAACTGAGTTAGATAATATTAATCCAGAAGAAATCACCACATCCTCTACAAATAGTAATATTTTTGAGGAAATAATCAATTTCTTCAAAAATGATGATTGGCCTTTTGTACAACTTTCAGAACAAACAGCTTTACAAATAAGTTTTCAAGGTAAAAATGGTAAATGGAATTGTTACGCTAGAGCCAGAGAAGAACAACAACAATTTGTATTTTACTCCATTTGTCCAGTCAACGCACCAGAAGAAAAGCGACTAGCTGTAGCAGAGTTTATCACTAGGGCTAATTCTGGCATGATGATCGGTAATTTTGAGTTAGATTTTAATGATGGAGAAATAAGCTATAAAACCAGTATTGATGTAGAAGGTGATAGAATCAGCAGCGCATTTATTAAACGTTTAGTTTACGCCAATGTGATGATGATGGATGAATATTTACCAGGGATTTTATCTGTAATTTATGGTAATGTATCCCCGGTAGATGCAATAACTCAAATTGAGGCTTAAACCATCAAATAAATCATCCATCTGTTGTAGGAACAATTCATGAATTGTCCCTACCATCATTTTCACTTACCACTGACTACCAATCATTGTAAAAGCAGACCAATAGTAGGGATGGGAGAGATTAGCATTCTGTAACTTCTCAGCAATTTTCCCTGGTATATTGATACTACCCCTAAGACTAATTAATTGATTTTCTTCGACCTTAACTTTACCTTGAATCATAGCTAATTGTGTTTGTCGCAGTGCTTCAGATTTAATTGGTGAAGTCTTTAATTGGCGATAAAACTCAGTCATCAAAACCATAGTTCCATTATCTTCAACCCACCACAAACTGGCAAGTGCTGATTTTACACCTGTTTTTACCGCTAACCCAGCAAAACCTAACTCAGAATTGTTATCTCCAAAAGCTGATTTACAAGCACTTAAAACCAGTAATTCCACTGGTGGTTCATCCCATCCCAACTCGCTGACTTGATCAAATCCCAACTTACTATTATACAACTGAATGTAAGAACTGCTGGCATCACCAGGAGCAAATTCTGCATGAGTTGCTAGGTGAATTATTTCAAAAGGTTTGTTAGTAACAGGATTCTTTTGACGTTGAGTCTGGAGATTTTCCAGGGTAAAGCTTTGATTGAGAAAAGATTTACCATTCCATAGATTAGTGATATTATCAAGCTCTACTGGAACAGCTTCCAACTTATTTTGGTTTTGGTCTTCGGCAAATTCACTAGCTCCCATTGCCAAAACTTGAGCGTTTTTAATACTTGAATAACTCATCTTGGTGGCACTGGCACTGGGTATGATTCCCAAGCTGTATTTTTCAATCAAAAACTGTTGACCATCATGGAGAGCAGCCATAGGAATAAAACGTAAACCAGCATCCAAAACAAAGGACAAATTATTAACGCCCTGTTTTTGTAATTCCGCTTCATAGGGTGCAATTAGCCATTTATATAATTGCTGTGCTGATTTTAAATAGTTTGTACTATTGACATTTTGAACTTTGCTGTACAGTTCATTTGCTACTTCCTTAATCTTGGCTCTGGTAGCATAAGAAACTTGTTTACGAATGGTTTTACCTTCCGAGGTGAATATGGTTAAATACAGTACATCTTTATCTTGTGATGTGTCATCACTAGGGGCAAAACCCACATAAACAATAGCCGATTTAATCCCTGTTTGTGCTTCAATTTGTTTCAGTTCAGCTTGAATATCAGCTTGAGATTTTCTAATAAACGATCTGCCAGAATATGACTCAATTTCTGCCGTATATCGCTCCTCTAGTGTAGCAACATCTGTATCAACTGTCACTGCTGGATTACTGCTAACTGATAGCAGACCTGATATATCTGGTACTGGTTCTATAGTTATGCTACTATTAGAATCGGTAATTATTTGAATGTTGCTTTGAGTAACATTGCCTTCAAAGGATCTTACAGGTCTGATATTGTTGATAACACCTCCTGTTATTGCTGCTGCTGTACCCAGTTCGCTGCTATTACCAATGATAAATAATGTATTACCATCACCTCCATGTCGGATAGTGACAGAACCATTACCATCGCCGCCTATTGTAGAAATACTAGAACGAACACCATTGCGAGCGTCAAAGCTGCCTGTAGCCCGGAAAAATCTTCTGGTTGTAATATCAACATTACCACCAAGTCCACTCCCTAATGCTTGGGTATTGATAGCAAAAACTTCAATATCATTATCAGGATCTAACATGACATTACCACCATTACCAGTGCTAGAACTGGTATCTAAAAATCCGGTTTTAATTCTGTTTTTTGCTTGAATATTAATATTTCCACCTTGAGTTGTGATGTTTTGTGTTGTCACTACTCCTGTATTACTATCTACAGTTGGATTACTACCACTGCTAGAACTGGTATCTACTAGCGCCTGAATATTAACATCTTCACCTTGAGTTGTGATGTTTTGTGTTGTCACTGCTCCTATATTACTTTTCAGGTTGACTTTATCATTTGTGGTGTCGATTTTTCCAGTATTGATATTTTGATTGGCTGTTAGGTTAGTTAAACCACCTGTGATATTGTTGATACTAATTCCACCAGATGAACTGTTAAGATTGATATTTTCACCATTAATATTAGCAGTCGTGATATTTTGACTGGCTGCTAAATTAATTAAATTTCCTGTAATGTCATTGGTTGAAATTCCCCCAAGGGTACTGGTAACATTGATATTTTCACCTTGCGTTGTAATATTGCTAGTGCTAATATTTTGATTAGCTAATAAATTAATTGAGGCATTATTTAAACCTGTAATTGTAGCAGTTGCAGAGATTGAACCTGTGCCATTAGGTGTTTTGATAGTTGTGGGGTCTTTAAATGCTACAGGGTTATTAATAGCAATATTACCAATTCCGTCATTACGTCCAATAGTAATAGAACTAAA
>NZ_JACJPT010000012.1:0-89324 GCF_014696195.1 Sphaerospermopsis sp. FACHB-1094
AATTGGGAATTGGGAATTGGGAATTGGGAATTGGGAATTGGGAATTGGGAATTGGGAATTGGGAATTGGGAATTGGGAATTGGGAATTGGGAATTGGGAATATATAGTAAGAATTTAGTTTTTACCCAGTCCCCAGTCCCCAGTCACCCATCACCAATCACCCATCACCAAATTAAAAGAATACGTCAATTTGCGATCGCCCGGTAGTTTTTAACCAGTTTTGTGCTTCAATATAGTTATTGGGAGCTAAACGAATCGCTCTAATCCAATAATCCGCAGCTTGATCAAACAACGCTTCACCAGCGTCATTATCTCCTTCTTCTTTAGCTTTTTCACCTTTGTAGTGATAGATTACAGCGATGTTATTTAAAGCTTGGGGTAGACGGGGGTTTAATTCAATCGCTTGATGATAAAATTCTAAAGCTTTTTCATGATCGCCATTACTAGCATA
The DNA here is from genome assembly GCF_014696195.1 of Sphaerospermopsis sp. FACHB-1094. Taxonomy (NCBI): domain Bacteria; kingdom Bacillati; phylum Cyanobacteriota; class Cyanophyceae; order Nostocales; family Aphanizomenonaceae; genus Sphaerospermopsis; species Sphaerospermopsis sp. FACHB-1094. Next base: position 452 of record NZ_JACJPT010000012.1, read on the forward strand.
AATTAAACCCATATTATAAAGGATAAAACTCTTGTCGTTAGAATCTTCTTCTAAAGATAAAGCTTCTTCATAATATTCTAAAGCTTCAGCATATTCGCCTTCAGCTTGGGCTGACATACCATCACGGTAATAAACAAAAGCTTCTTTAGCTTTCTTGTTAGTTGGCAGTATTTTGAGAATAATATCTGCCATAACGGTAAAAGACTTGTCAACAAAGTTATCGTTTTTCTGTGTTCTTGGCATATTTGCCCCTATTTTAACCTACAAGTTAATCTAGCTGATTTTGGGTGATTGGTGACTGGGGACTGGGGACTGGGGACTGGGGACTGGGGACTGGGGACTGGGTTATGAACTTCCCTTTCCTCCCATACCTCCCCTGCTTCCTACTCCCTGCTTCCCTGTCTCTTTGCTGTCACCTGTCACCTGTCATCTGTCACCTGTCACCTCTTTCCTGTAAAGCTTCCCGTGCTTGTTCTCGATCATCAAAATGAATTTTTTCCGTACCCAAAATTTGATAATCTTCGTGGCCTTTACCTGCCAATAATACACCATCACCGGGTTGAGCTTCCAAAATAGCAGTACGGATGGCAGTAGCGCGATCGCCAATTACCACCGCTTGCACAACATCAGGAATACCAGCCAAAATATCCTCTAAAATCTTATCAGGGTTTTCTGTGCGGGGATTATCTGACGTTACCACCGCAATATCCGCTAATTCTGCGGCAATTTTCCCCATTTTCGGGCGTTTTGTCCTGTCTCTATCTCCTCCACAACCAAACACACAAATCATTCTTCCCGGTATAAATGGACGAGCAGCTTTCAGTAAATTCTCTAAACTATCAGGAGTGTGGGCATAATCCACAATTACGCTAATATCTTGATGATCGCTAATTTGCACCCGTTCCATTCTTCCTGGCACTCCAGGGAAATCAGGTATAGATTTTGCCACTACCTGTAAATCTAAACCTAGATGTAAAACCGCACCCACAGCCGCCAAAAGATTTTCTAAATTATATTGTCCCACCAAAGGAGAACTAAAAGCGACATCACCTTTAGGAGTATGTAAAATTCCGCTCACACCTGTTGGCTGATAATTTAAACCACTCATCCACAAATCAGCAGTATGATCATTAACGCTGTAAGTCCAAACTCGTTCTTTTCCTAAACTAACAATTAAACGTTTACCATATTCATCATCAGCATTAATAATAGCTCTACCTTGGAGATAATCAGGAGTAAATAACAAAGCCTTCGCCCCAAAATAATCTTCCATATCCTTGTGATAGTCAAGATGATCTTGGGTGAGATTGCTAAATACAGCTACCTCAAAAGCACATCCAAAAACCCGATCCTGCGCTAAAGCATGGGAACTGACTTCCATTACCCCGAACTCACACCCAGCATCAACCGCTTGAGCTAGATTGTGTTGTAAGTCTACCGCAAAAGGAGTAGTAAAAGCCGCAGTTTGGGAAAAACCAGGCCAACGAGTGTAAAGAGTTCCTAACAAAGCCGTCGCCAAATTGGCTTTTGTGAGAAAATATTCAATCAGGTGGGTAGTTGTGGTTTTACCGTTCGTGCCGGTAACGCCCACCATTTTGAGCTTTTGTCCAGGATAACCATAAAAAGCTGCGGAAATTTCTGCGCAGACCTTATTCATGTTACTGGCACTGATCACCATTTCCGATTGTTTAGGTGGATATTTGGCGATCGCATCTGGAGAGATAATAGCAGCAACAGCACCAGCAGCTAAAGCACTTTGCCAAAACTCACCCCCATCTACTCTAGTTCCTGGCATTCCGATAAACAAATCTCCCACACCGCAAGCATGGGAGTTAGTTTTGATCCCCTGAACTTCCACATCAGCGGACTGAGGACATTCTAAACCATCAACAACCGCCAATAATTCCCGTAAATTCATATATCGCACCTCGCCACAAGCTAACCTTGCGCCTATTCTGCATGATTATTTTCTGTATTGGGAATATATTTTAAAAGCAATTGTTCCAACTGCCGAACATTTGCGCGAGGAGAAGGACGGGGTATAGGTTGTAACTCCTCTGCGTTCTCTGTGTCTCTGTTGTTCGATGAAAACAAAACTGGAATTTCATACTGATAAGCAGCAAACTCTCATCGCACATTCCTATTGATATCATTAAGCACACTAACTGCTGACTGATATCTTTGAGTGAAGTCAAGATGTACCATTTTGTTCAGTATTTGTGTCAACTTTTGGGTAGTATCTGCCACCTTCCACCAATCCTGATACACTGGTTCACCTGATCCAGATACTGTAGGAATGGTGATCAAACCCGTCTTAACATCCCTACGGTAAACTTTTGGAGATAGCCCAGTCAAAGCTTGTATAGCAATTATCCCCAAAGCATAAATATCACTGTTGAGTCTTGGCATACCACTAATTTGTTCACCAGGGGCATAACCAGCAGTACCTATAGCAACTGTATGACTTTCCATTTGCTGATTTTGGGTTTGAATTTGTTTGACAGCACCAAAATCAATTAAAACAATGTGTGCATCTTTTTTGCATCTAATCAAGTTATCAGGCTTGACATCACGGTGAATGACACCATAGCTATGGATAAAAATGAGTACTTGTAAAACTTCCTTGAGTATATTTATCGCCTGAACGCGTGAACAAGATACTCCTGGAGTCAACTCCTGAGTCAAGGGATGACCATCAATAAATTCCTGCACCAAATAAAAATCCCGATTTTCTTCAAAAGATGCAATAAATTCTGGTAATTGGGGGTTTTTGCCTAACTTTTCTAAAATATACGCCTCATTATTAAATAACCGTTTGACAATATTAAGGTATTGTGGATCTTGACTAGCAGGGCGCAACTGTTTAACAACACATAGAGCATCTTCCACTCTTTGAATATCTTGAGCCAAGTAAGTGTTCCCAAATCCACCACTACCTAAGCTCTTGGTAATTTTATAACATTGGTTAAGTGTTGTATTCACAGCTAGTTTTTGTCCCAAAGGACGATGCTCAGGTGTCGCCACCTGATCTGGCGGTATAATTTGAGTCTCGGATTGCTGTGATATCAGAGTCTCCGAGTTATTTGCGTCCATCCATTGGGTTTCTGCTATAATTTGAGTCTCGGATTGGTGTGATATCAGAGTCTCCGAGTTATTTGCGTCCATCCATTGGGTTTTTGACATACTAGAAGTTTCTAGCATATAGACTTGCAACTGAGCAATTAAATCTGCTTGTTCTTGGATACGCTGCAAGATTATTTCTTGCTCTTGTTTGACTTGATACAAGCTGTAGGCCAGGACACTACCCGTAGCAACTAATAAACCCAAAGCAGGAGCAACTACTGGCAACCATCCTGCTTGAGTAAAAATAACAAAGTTAGTACCAAATAAAACTGCCAAAGATGTTCCTTCTGCTAGTCCTAAAACTAACGGATATCGAATACGCCTTGCTAAAACTCCCCCAATCACAGACCATGCAGCTATCCAAAGGACTTCACCCCAAGCAGGCAAAAACCAAAACAAACGCTGGTTATTTAAAACTGCACTGAGAATCTGACTGATAATTTGCCCATGAATTTCTATTCCTGTCATCCTACCAGCATCATTAGCCGTACCGCTATTAAATGGCGTATTAAAAAAATCTTTTAAGCTCGGTGCAGTAGAACCAATTAAGACGATGCGATCTTTAACTAAATCTGGCTCTATTTTACCCGTAAGCACCTGTGTAATAGTAACTTGTTGAGCAATCTGACGAGGGGAACGGTAATTGAGTAAAATTTGGTAGCCTTGGGTATCTGCGTTTTGATAACCCCCAGAATTACTTTCCAGAGTTTTAAATACAACATCACGTAATTGCAATTCTTGGTTCGCAGTTAATTGGGGTCGAATACCTCCAACTACTAAGTATTTGAGGGCTAACTGCCAACTAAAAGAATAGGGACTTTGGCAACTCTCAGACTTGTCTACCTGAACTGAGATCAGATTACGCCGAATGAAACCATCTGTATCTTCGATGATATCACTAAATCCGACTCTTGTGGGTTCTACTCCCTGTGGAGGTGAAACACCAGGACTTTGAGCATCAGCGTGTTTACAGACGGGAATAATAATATCACTTAGTTGTAAGCGTTGTAGTAGTTTTTCGTGACCAGGTTGTACGGGTAAATCACGGAAAATATCTAAACCAATACCACGAGGTTCGTATTCTTCCAATTTTCCCAAAAGTCTATCTAAAACTTCACCAGATAAAGGCCAATTCCATTTTTGCAAATCTTGTTCAGTAATAGCGACAATTAATAACCGGGGATCAGGACCTGGATCACTACGCATTTGCATCATCTGGTCATAGACCTTTAACTCCATTGTCTGTAATACTTCAAGTTTCTGCATTCCCACTACTAAAACTGTGGCGATCGCACTGCAAATAATAACTGGCTGTTTCCATGATTTTGCCATAATTTTAGTGACTTTTTGGATGAATTGAGACTCAGGTACTATATTTGTTTTCATACTTTTGGTAACTTTAACTACATTTAAATTCAGACTAGTACAGCACAGCGTAAATAAACCAACCATTCTCAACCGCTAAAAAGCTTACGACCTATTATTTTTGACTTTTGACTTTTGAATGCGTGACTTCCGCGAAGCGGTACTAGTGATAAAAACTTCTTACACCCCATTCCCTATTTCCTGCCTACACAAATCAATATATTGATTAAGTGTTGTTGGCATCCATAATTAGACATTTTTCTGATTCTCGATATTGTCCTGTATAATAACATGAAGTTTTAATAAAGATTGGATGAATTATTCTATACAATTTTGAATGTGGCTAAAGCCAATCAATCGTTTTAATGCGACTAAAGTCGCTATCGACTTATCCCCATGTCTAAAAGCCTGGGGCTTGCGTCTCGTTTCAGGGTCAAGGGGTTTACACTAGCGTCATTTGTGATATGATTAGATTTATTGACCTAATCTATTATCTACAACTTGTTGTATGAATAAATATTAGTTAGGGATCAATTAACGGTCGTTGTGCCACTTCCTAGACCTTCGCTAAAGCGTAGTTGCCGTAGGCACAAAATCCTGTCGTAGAGGCAGATAATAGGCTGTGTTGCAAAGGTTTAGCCCATCTGTTGGCAATAATTTTTTCATACTGCATCCTCAAAATAGTCTATTTTGCCACACCTACTTTCAAAAACCTGCTGCTAGTTTCACTTCAAAAAATCCTTGACCTGTTTATTTATCTACGTCTTGGCATGATTTAGCAAGCCCCAGTTAAAATATCCAAGACACAGCAGGAGACAGGGGTAAAACTGGCTTGATGACAGAGTTTAAGCTTAAATTATCTAACTCACGGATCTGCAATCTGCTATTAGCTTACCAAATCAGAAACACTAAAAAAAAGTGACCAGCAATCATCAACAGCAACTGGATATTGAACTATATATTCAAAAAGCCTATGCCTGTTTTGCCCAGGGCAATATACAGGAGGCGATCGCAAATTTCAATACAGCAATTATCCTTTATCCCAACTGTACAGATATTTATACAGAGAGAGCAAGGTTTCGCCACCAAAAATTAGAAGATTATCAAGGAGCAATAGAAGATTACACCCAAGCAATTAACATTAATCCTGATAATCCTTTATTGTATTATTGGCGCAGCCAAACCTATCTAGAACTCGGTAATCAACAAGAAGCAATTGAGGATTACAACACAGCAATAAATTTAGCTCCCGAAAATACCATTTTTCACGTCTTTCCGACAATTAACAACAGATCATAGGTAGGGCTTGCTGAATAAACCCAAAATACTCGTAAATCAAAGGTTTGAGGCTGATCAGTAGGAAAGAAAGTGCAAGATTTTTGAAGGGGCTATATAAAACCTAGACAAAACTAGACTTTACTTTCTACTTCAACGGGAGCATGGGAGCAGTTATCCCTCAGTAGACTTTCACGCCTTAGCCAGACGCGATTGTGTTCCAATTAAGTTTCTGAAAAAGACTACCACCATCATTGCTTGGTTTTCGCGTCGGCAATAGTCTCAATTCAATACTTGATATCACCGTATTATATATCAAGTAGTTGATTTTTTCCTAAAAATATATTGATTTTTGTCAATATAAGTATAGTTTTGTCTATGAAATTGTCAACTTAGGACTTGCTCTTTAGGTGTAGTTTTGTGGAGGCTATCACTTACATCCATTCATTGAAGAGCTATTATGGTTGATAACGGAGGCTAAAATGAAAGCCTTGATCTTGGACGTTATTACCCCTGTCCTTTAAATCTACAAAGGGAATGGCATAATCTAAACGCATACTTAGGTTATCAATCCCTAAAGCCTGATTCCACAGAAACCCTAATCCTGTACTGAGTAGTAATTTTTGATCGGGTGATGTATTCGGGTTACCGGATTGGTTCCAGACTACACCTAGATCCAGAAAAGGTGCGATCTGAATCATTGGTAATCCAGATTCATTCCTCTGGATGGTAATTCTGTCTTCTACTGCAAATCTCACACCATAATCACCAGAGCGGATATTTTGCCGATAACCGCGGACTGACTGTCCACCCCCAATGACAAATTGTTGGGAAGCTAATAAACTGTTGAGTGTGAATTGCCAATCCGCTTGTATGAGCAATAAATGATTATTATTTAATCGTTGCGATCGCTGTAATTGACCTGTCCAACTAAAAAAGCGACCATCAGGTACAGGGTCTTGACTAATTGTAGCATTAAATAAACCTACACCAAGGTTAAATTGCGATCGCCCAAACCACACACCTTGAGGATCTCGGTTAAGATACTCTTGACCAAACCTAATTACACTGGTACGACTACCATCAAACTGAAAAGTCCCACCACCAACAAAAGTCTGACCACTTTGATGGGTAAATCCTAATGATAAAGCAAATTCTTCCCGGGGCGATCGCCATAGTGGTTGACGGTAGTTAATTTCATACAGTTCTTGCTCACCCTCAATATTTAGGTCTCTAAAAGGTAACTCAGTGATCTTGGTCCTACTGGGTGAAACCCGCAATCCCAAGGTTCCATTCATCCCATTCACGGGGATCTGATAACTTAAATTAAATACCTGAGAACCTCCTGTGAATGTGCGGTAATAAGAACCTGTTAGCAGGTCTCCCAGTCCAGTCAGGTTACGATAACCGACTTCTAAACCCAATCTCTCACCACCAACGCTAATAGGGGAATAGTTATCAATTAACAACTTACTTGTAAAAGATTCAGCCTCCTGTACTGTGACTACTAGTAAACTTTCTCCTTCTTCTCCCGTAGGACGTAGACTGGCTTCTATATTTTTAAATAGGGGGTCAAGTCGTAGTAACCGCAGTTGATCTTCCAGTTTAACGGTATTGAGAGGTACTGTATTAGCTAGTTGAATACGACTGCGAATATAACTAGGATTGACTCGTTGTGTTCCTCTAATATCAATTTTTGCCAAACGTCCTTCAATCACCCGAAGCACTAAAATACCATCTGTGTTGTCAGGTTGGGGGGTTACGCTAACGGCTCTAGAATTGAGATAATTCCGATTTAGATATAGTTGGGTAACAGCATCACTCACTGCTCTGATCTGTTCTAGGGTTAATTCCCGTTCTTCAAATTCCTTCACTAAAGGGGTAAAATCTTTTTCATTAAAGACTGTACTGCCTATGACACGAATTTGACGAATATAAAATTTTGCTGCAGGTTGGGGGGTTTCCTGTGGTGATTGTTGAGCAAGTGTAGGTGTTGCTAACTTGGTATCCGAATTAGTAATAGGGTTATTAATATCACTAGCTAGGCTACGCTGTCCATTAATACTAAGTAAAAAAGATGTGGACAAAATTAATAGATAATGAGAAAAAAAATTGGGTCGTTCTTGCTGAGTTGCTGATTCAGACTTGATTCCAGTCATGTTTCCTGGGTTCATGTGACTGCGCTGGGATGGTATCAAATGGGTGGGTACAAGTATTTAGATATCATACTTTTGACAGTCAGTAGCCAAAGCTTTGTAGCTAAACTTGCTATTATTAATAATTATTAACATTATCCTGTTAAAGTAAAAATGAGACATTGTATACTAATGCCATATGAAAAATGGGATTGATTGTATGTCACCGTTAGTATCTATTGTTATTGTTAACTACAATCGGGAAAATTATTTAGGTGCTGCTATTGCCAGCGTATTACAGCAGACATGGACGGATTTTGAGTTACTTGTCTGGGATGATGGCTCTACAGATGGGTCAGTAGCCATCGCCCAAAAATATGCTCACCAAGATCAACGGGTAAGGGTAGTAGCAGCAGCACACCAAGGAAGTGTGAAAGCTCACAAAGCAGTCATAGCTCAAACTAGAGGTACTTATCTGGGTTGGGTAGATAGTGATGATATCCTCGCTCCCACTGCTTTGGCGGAAACTGTACCTATCCTCAATCATCAGCCAGATGTGGGATTAGTTTATACTGACTATGTAGATATTAATGCAGCCGGTGAACTGCTTGGCTATGGTCGTAGCTGTAGTATTCCCTACTCTCCCCAAGAGTTACTAGTCAACTTTATGACCTTCCACTTTCGGTTACTGCGGTATTCAGTTTACCAACAAGTGGGGGGTGTAGATATATCTTCCTCAGACTACGCCTATGATTATGACCTATGTTTACGGCTGTCGGAAGTTACCCAAGTGCGGCGGGTCGATAAACCTCTCTACCTTTACCGCAGACATAACCAAAGTATCTCTGCAACTCAGAGATCCAAGCAAATCCTTTATTCTCAACAGGCGATCGCGCGAGCATTGCAACGTCGAGGACTGGCTGAGAAATATCGCATAGATGTAGAATTATCAACAGGTCGCTTTATATTGCGACACCAGCAACCTTTAACAACAACTATAGCAACAACCTTTAAAAGTCTATTTACTCAAACCAAGAAACTCTCACTAGGTGCTGCTTGTTGGGGAATCTTTTCCTTGGGGGGAATTAACACAGCGATCGCCCAAGCTCAACAGATCATTTCCGCCCCAGATGGCACAAATACCATTGTGACACCCAACGGTAACACAACAGATATTACAGGTGGTACTTCTGCTGGTGCTAACCTTTTTCACAGTTTCCAACGGTTTGGACTTAGTTCAGGACAAATTGCTAACTTCCAAGCTGATCCCACCATACAAAATATTCTCGGTCGCATTGTGGGTGGTGATGCTTCCGTGATCAATGGATTAATTCAGGTGACAGGGGGTAATAACCCGAACTTATTTTTGATGAATCCTGCGGGATTTATTTTTGGTAGGGAAGCCAGTTTAAATATTCCTGGTTCCTTTACTGTTACTAGCGCCAACGGAATCAGATTTGATAACGGGTGGTTTAATGCTGAGGGTAACAATGACTATAGTAATTTATTCGGTAACCCTAACGGATTTGCCTTTACCACCAGTCAACCAGGAGCAATCATCAATGCTGGTAAATTAGAAGTAGGTACAGGGCAAACTCTGAGTTTATCAGCTGGTACTGTGGTAAATACAGGAACACTCACAACATCCGGTGGACAAATTCTAGTTACATCCGTACCTGGTGAGGGTTTCATAAACCTGAGTATACCGGGAAATATTTTGAGTTTAGACATTCCCAATAGGAATGAACTTAATAATTGGACATTACCCATCCCATCTTTACCACAACTGCTCACAGTGGGTAATACTGACACCGGGTTAACCGTCTCAGATAATATTGTCACCCTGAATAATACTACCATCCCATCTACTCCGGGTACAACCATTGTCAGTGGTAATCTCAATACTGGGTCAATAGGGGGGAGAGTTAATATTTTAGGTGCAAAGGTAGATTTAATTGATGCCAATATTAATGGAATAGGCAGCAACATTAATCTCACAGCTACCAATGATATTACTCTTGGTAACACTAATTTACAGTTAGGTGTTGCTTATAACAGCAATAGTTTAACCATCACTTCCACGAGTGGCGCTGTTAAAGCTGACCCCAATAGCACTCTGAATACCGGTGGGGCAAATCTTAACATTTCTGGTGCTAGTCTAGCCTTGGGAAATCTCCAGACTAGTGGCGATGTAAAATTATTTGCAAGTGGTAACATTAATGCGGGTAATATTTTTAGCTCTGGTAATGGTTATGATTCTGGTAATATTTCCGTAGAAAGTACCACTGGTGAAATTAACTTAGGAAATTTGCAAAATTATAATAATTATGGTTTTAGTTCTACTGCCAACGTAAAATGGTTTGCAAGTGGTAACATTACTGCGGGTGATATTGTTAGCTCTGGTAATGGTTATGATTCTGGTAATATTTCCGTAGAAAGTACCACTGGTGAAATTAACTTAGGAAATTTGCAAACGGGATTTTATGATATTGGTGGTTTTAGTTCTACTGCCAACGTAAAATTATTTGCAAGTGGTAACATTACTGCGGGTAATATTTTTAGCTCTGGTAATGGTTATGATTCTGGTAATATTTCTGTAGAAAGTACCACTGGTGAAATTAACTTAGGAAATTTGCAAACGGGATTTTATGATATTGGTGGTTTTAGTTCTACTGCCAACGTAAAATTATTTGCAAGTGGTAACATTACTGCGGGTGATATTGTTAACGGTGGTAGTGGTTCTCGTTCTGGTAATATTTCCGTAGAAAGTACCACTGGTGAAATCAATTTAGGCAATATTAACGCCAGAAGTGAGGACGTTATCAGTGGAATACAAACAACAAAGGGTTTTGGACTAGGTAGCGTCACAATAACTGCTAACAATGGTAGTATTAACACTAGGGATATAAATTCTGATTGGCTGGGTGGAGTCACCCTGAATGCTAGTAATGATATTACTGTCGGTAATATTGATGCTTCACTATTTGATATACGGGAGGGACTCAATTTTACTGGTGGTAATTATCTTAGTCATGGAGTTAAAATAACTACTAATAATGGTAATATTATCACTGGTAATATTAACCACTCTACCTTTTTCTCAATTAATAGTCTTGTTGTTGAAGGTGAAAGAATCACAGTAACTAACGGTGGAGTAGCCCTGAATGCAAGAAATAATATTACAGTTGGCGATATCAATACTTCAGGAAGGGTTGTTGGTCTCACTGGAGATTATCAATTTACCAGCGGTAATGTGAGACTAGGAACCACCAGTCCAGCAGGTAGCATCATTCGTTTTAATAGTATTAATACCACTGCAACAAGTGACATTGAAGGTAGCGTTAAAGCTGGAAATGTAGAAATACTCACTAATGGATTAATACAAGGAACAGGTAATACCATTAATACTGGTGAATTCTTGATATCTAATGGCGGTGAGACTGCACTTTCTAGCGGCGGTACAGTAACAATTCAACATGATGGTGGACCCGATAATCTACCATTTACTATAGGTGCTATTACAGCAAACGGCATGATAGGGGCTATTAATGCAGGTGCTGATGCGATTATCTCTTCTGGTAGTTTTTCAGTCTTGCCTAATGGCGGAGCAGCCAGTGGTACACCTAGTAGAATCACTATTAATTCTGTCAACACGCCACCAACACTAACTGTTACCTCTCCCATCGCCTTAGATGCTCAACCAGGTGTACCTGTTGATTTCACCTTTACAGCAGAAGTTGAAAATGTCAATCAAGATAATCTCACCATCGTGATTGATTCCATAGCGGGTACACTCAGGCGTGGTAATACTGTGTTAGAGCCTGGAGATACTCTGACTATAGGCGAAACACTAAATTATACGCCACCAGAGAATATTACTACCAGCGGTGACATTGAGGCTTTTAGGATCAAGGTTAGTGATGGAGTTTCTTTTTCACCAATAGCAACCCCTATCACTCAAGTAGTGGTCACACAACCACAACCACAACCACAACCACAAGAAGAAAATATTAAAGAAATTGTCCGCCAGACAGAACAAGGGACTAGTACGGTATCAAATACATCTTCGTCTGTTCAAACAACTGAAACAACTGAAACTAATGAAACTACAAAAGATACTGATCAGATTCAGATACAACAAGCAACTGGTACGCAATTAGATAGTAATACTATTTCTGAACAGATTGTTGATTTAGAAAATGATTTCAGCAATACTTTTGCCAATCGCTTAGGTGTATCAGCACCTGAAATCACAACAAGAGAAGATGCTATTAAGACGGTTCGCCAGATAGAAGAAACTACTGGTATAAAACCTGCGTTAATCTACCTGAGTTTCGTACCTGTGGAAACCTCCCTTAACAAAAACACTCCGACTAAAGTGTTAGACACCAAAGCCGAGAGGAACAATTATGAGTTAGAAATATTAGTAGTGACTGGTAAGGGAGATCCCATCCGTAAACGTATATCTGGAGCAACTCAAGGTAAGGTTTTACAAGTGGCTCAAGAATTTCGCAATCAAATAGTCAATCCCCAAAATCGCCGCCGCAATGGTTATTTAAAGCCATCTCAGCAACTTTATGATTGGATCATTGCTCCTCTAGAGGCAGACTTAGAAGCAGAAGGTATTAATAACTTAGTTTTCATCCCAGATGTGGGCTTGCGTACAACACCTATAGCAGCCTTTCATGATGGTAAACAGTTTCTCATAGAAAAATACAGTGTTGGCTTAATGCCTAGTCTGAGTTTAACCAATACCGTTTATACTGACATTAAAAACTCGCAAGTGTTGGCTTTTGGAGTGTCCCAAAGCACTCAGGGACAAACCCCATTACCATCTGTTCCTTTTGAGCTATCAAAAGTATCTCAACTCTGGTCAGGTAGATCATTATTAGACAAACAAGCAACTTTAGACAATCTGAAAACCAGCCGTCGTCAACAACCCTTTGGTATTCTTCATCTAGCAACCCATGCTGATTTTATTCCCGGACCGTTGAGCAATTCCTATATTCAATTATGGGATGACAGGTTACGCCTAGATCAACTCCGGCAATTACAGTTGAATGACCCCCCGGTGGAGATGTTGGTGCTAAGTGCTTGTAGAACTGCTCTGGGTGATGAAGAAGTAGAAATTGGCTTTGCGGGTTTAGCTGTACTCGCAGGGGTGAAAACCTCTATCGCCAGTTTATGGGCAGTTAACGATACCAGTACGGCAGCGTTAATGACAAAATTTTATGAATCTCTCAAGACTGCTCCTATACGTGCAGAAGCGCTAAGAGATGCCCAAGTGTCTATGGCTCAAGGAAAGATTTATATTCAGGATGGTCAGTTGCGGGGTTTAGAAGAAGTCCCCAGTATAGTCTTACCTGCTGAAATTACGGTGGGAACTGATGAACAACTGACCCATCCTTATTATTGGGCTGCATTTACCATGGTAGGTAGTCCTTGGTAGTTTTAATTGCTGTGCTGCTTGATGGAAGCAGCACAATTGAGTTCCAACTGACTATTAATTAATTTTCGGGGGTACAACAAGATAAAAGCGGCTCCTGAGCTACTGCTTGCAGGTCTACTGATGTCAGTAAATCTATCCAATACTTTTTAACTTGGGAATCATCAGGATTTTGGCGACGTAAATTAGCTAAAATACTGACCGCATTTTCCCACAATCCAGCAGTTGCATAAAGCACTACTTGTTCTAAAGGTTGGGTACTCTGTTTTATCTGGTAGGAGAGGTTGTCATTTGTTACTAAGTTAATTTTACCGTCTAAGTACAAATCTTGATCACGATTAGCAAAATCACAAACCATGGAAAACCCCCAGGTATATTGTTTCTCTGGTTCTAATGATGGTTGATCAGTAGGTATAGTGATACTGACAATACCTCCCTGTGTCACAGATTTAATAGTCTTTTTATACAAGGTTTTATCGTTTTCATTATCCCACAAGACAAATTCCAGTCCTTGTAGTGGTTGAGCAGTTTCAGGAATGTAAAAGAAGAACGTGGGATGTGGCGATACAGTCTGTGCTTCGTTGTCTGTAGGTATTAGGGCTACAGCATTCTTGCTGTTTAAGAAGCAATTTCCTCTGGTTGCAGCTGCTCTTAGTCTATTAGGTCTCCCTGGTACAAAGGCAATTAAACTGCTGTCTGTTTCAATGTAACTACTGACATTCCTGATTGCAGCTTTTGCATGGCTATCATCAGGACGTAGTTGCAGTGCTTGCTGGAAATATTGTAAGGCTCTGCGGTAGTTTCTCTTTGCAGTTTCTCTATAACCAAGTTGCATATACTGGTCATAATTTGAAGGGGTTTGTGCTATGTGAATTGGTTCGTCTGTGGCTAACACCTGAGTCTGATGAACAATATCTAAGGGTAGGGACACCAAACCGGCTAAAAACACCACTGTCCAGAGTTTTAGTTTCATATAATACATATACTGTAAGTTAACTAAGGGTGAGCCACAATACAAGCATGAGGGTTACTAAGTATAATACTTAATTTTCGCTCTTAATGTTCCCAATTTTGCTTATATAGAGAAAAAACCCTTGGAGTTTTTCTTTCTAAAGATAAAAAACATCACTTAGTTTGTGTTTTTATTTATGGTAAAATAGTATAAATGTTTATTTATCATTATTCAATGAGATTGAACTACCGTAAGCTTAAATGCCTTGGGATCAAAAATACTCCTAATTAGTTTAATTAAATTGTAACGTAAATTTATAAATTATGGATATTCAACAAGCCTTGGTCTTTGTTGATACTTTGATTTTTAAGAAAACAGGTAAGCATCTCACCGATGTGCAACGACTACTTCTGTCTTCATCTTTATCAGATCGGCAGCTACGTTACCATGATATCGCCAAAAGCTACGGTTATTCGGTAAATTATCTCAAGCAAGATATTGGACCTAAGTTATGGCGGTTGCTTTCGGAAGTGTTTGGTGAAAAGGTGAGTAAAACCAATTTTCGCTCCGCCTTAGAAAGAAAATGGTATCAATCAGATAACACTGTAATTGAACGTAATTTACCTCTCCAAACCTTTACATATAAGGTGAAACCAACGGAAGATTTATTATTGACAAATGGGATTCACACCCGTATCAGTGAAACGAAAACATACCAAGACTGGGGAGACGCACCTGATGTCACGGTTTTCTACGATCGCACTCAGGAATTGGATGCACTAAAAAAATGGATAGTTAATGATGGTTGTCGTTTAGTAGTCTTGCTGGGAATGGGAGGAATAGGTAAAACCCATCTCAGCGTCAAGTTAGGACAAGAAATTCATAGTCATTTTGAATATTTGATTTGGCGATCGCTAGTTTCGGCACCTTCTTTACAACAATTAATACTAAATATACTAAAATCTTTAACTCAAGGAAAAGACAACAATTTACCCATCAGACTTGAGGAGCAAATTTCCACCCTCATGCAAGTTCTGAAAACCAAACGCTGTTTATTAATCTTGGATAATGCTGAGACAATTTTGCAAAGTGGTGTTTTAAGCGGTCAATATCAAACAGGTTACGAATATTATAGAAGCTTTTTTCAAGCTTTAGGACAACGTCAGCATAACAGTTGTGTAATCTTAACTACGCGAGAAAAACCCCAAGAAATTAGCTTAATGCAAGGAGACACCCTACCTGTACGCTGTCTAAAATTAGCAGGATTAAGTTTGGCAGCAGGACAGCAACTCTTACAATTAAAAGGATGTTTTTTAGAATCGGATGTATCCTGGCAGAAGGTTATTAAACAATATAGTGCTAATCCTTTAGCCTTGAAAATAATTTCGGTAATTGCCAAGGATTTATATGATGGGAATATTTCGGAGTTGCTCAGAAGTAAATCTTTAGTAATAGGGGAGATTAATGAGGTTATAGAGGAACAATTTAATCGATTACCTCTTGGTGAAAAAAACTTTCTATACTGGTTAACTATACAAGAAGACCAAGATCAAGTCAATTTGAAACTTGACATTCCAGGAATTTCACCGCAAAATATCATTGCAAGTATTCGCTCGCTGTTGCATCGTTCTCTCTTGGAGAAGAAAAACAGAAAATTATTTTTACAACCAGTTGTGAGGGAATATATACAAAACCAAATAATTGAGATAATTATAGAAGAAATACAGAGCGAAAAAATAGAATTATTAAATCAATATCCTTTACTTAAATCCTCAGCCAAAGAGTATATTAAGCAACGTCACATACAGGTATTTATTCAACCTTTGTCAGAGAGGTTGTTAAGCTTATATAAAAATCTCAAGAACCTGGAAGTGAAATTGCAAAAAATTCTGGTCAATCTGCGTGATAACGCTACTTTAGAACCTGGATATGCGGCTGGAAATATAATTAATATTTTATGTCACTTGCAAATTGAACTCACTGGCTATGACTTGTCTGAGCTAACTGTTTGGTCTAGTTGTTTACAAACAACTAATTTACAAAATGTTAACTTTAGTCATACTGATCTGAGTCAATCGGTATTCGCCAAACAGTTAACCAGCGTTTTATCTTTGGCTTTCAGTCCCAATGGTAAATTACTGGCTACAGGAGATGTAAATGGGGAAATTCACTTATGGCAAATTGATAATGGTCAGGTAGTTTTTAGCTGCAAAGGACACGCCGGTTGGGTACATTCTATTAGTTTTAGTCCCGATGGAACAACACTCTGTAGCGCCAGTAGCGATCACACTGTGAAATTGTGGGACGTGTTTGATGGTAGTTGTCTGTCAACCTTAACAGGTCATCATCAGCGAGTGCGTGCAGTTGTCTTTAGTCCTGATGGTAGGATGATTGCCAGTGGTAGCAGTGATGGCACAATCAGGCTGTGGGATACGAACACTCGTCAATGTTTTCAGGTAATTGTAGGCCATGAAAGTTTTATTTGGTCTGTTGCTTTCTCCCCCGATGGTAGGATGATCGCCAGTGGTAGTGAAGATAAGAGTGTTAAACTCTGGGATGTGGACACAGGGGAATGTCGGCAAACACTACTAGGACATAATCGGTGGGTGCGATCGCTGGCTTTTAGTCCCGATGGTAAGCGGTTAGTAACTGGTAGTGGCGATCGCAGCCTAAAAATTTGGGAAACTACCACTGGTAAATGTGTAAGAACATTGACAGGACATACTCAAAGAGTGCGATCGGTAGCCTTTAGTCCTGATGGTCAGCTAGTAGCCAGTGCTAGTGGTGACCACACAGTCAGATTGTGGAGTCTTGCTGATGGAAAATGCTTGAAAAATCTCCACGGTCATAATAGTCTTCTGACCTCCGTAGTTTTTAGTCCTGATGGTGAAATCCTAGCCACTGCTGGGGAAGATCGTTCTGTAAGACTATGGGAAGTTAGTACAGGTAGCTGCATTGATATTTGGCAAGGTTATGGTAGTTGGATTCAATCGGTGGCCTTTAGTCCTGATGGTAAAATCCTCGCCTGTGGTAGTGAAGATAAAACCGTCCGATTGTGGAACCTGCAAACAAATGAATCTTTAAAAACTCCACCTGATACAATGGTTTTACAAGGACATCAAGGGTGGGTGTGTTCTGTAGCTTTTAGTCCTGATGGCAAATATCTAGCTAGTGGTAGCAGCGACTATACTATAAAGCTGTGGGATATCCATACCGGTCAATGTCTCAACACCTTGCAAGGACATAGCCGCTGGATTCGTTCAGTAGCCTTTAGTCCCAATGGACTAACCCTAGCCAGTTGTAGTGGCGACTACACCATTAAATTATGGGATATGATTACCGGAAACTGCCTAACAACTTTCCAGGGACATCAAGGTTGGTTGTGGTCTGTTGAATTTAGTCCTGATGGAGTAATCCTAGCCAGTGGTTCTGAAGATAAAACTATTAAACTATGGGATATTACCACGGGTAACTGTATAAATACCCTAGTAGGACATACTAGCTGGGTACAAGGAATTTCTTTTAGCCCCGATGGTAAGTTTTTAGCAAGTGCAAGTTGCGATTGTACGATCCGTTTGTGGGATGTGGCTACAGGAGAATGTCTCAAAATATTACTAGGACATACCAGTTGGGTGCAGTCAGTAGCATTTAGTCATGATGGCAAGATTTTAGCGAGTGGTAGTTGCGACCAAACCGTAAAGCTGTGGAATCTGAATACTGGTAAATGTGAGCAAACAATATTAGCCCATCAAAGTTGGGTGTGGTCAGTGGCTTTTAGTCCCGATGGTAAGATTTTAGCCAGTGGGGGACAAGATGAAACTATGCGACTGTGGGACATTCACACGGGACAATGTTTACAGATATTGAGAACAAAACGACCCTATGAAGGGATGTGTATCCAAGGCGCAACTGGTTTAACGGATGTGCAAAGAGAGACGTTAAAATATTTAGGGGCTGTCGATTAGATTAAAACATTTTTAGGGACTTCCAAAAAATAAATTATCCAAATAAACGAACCACAGAGACGCAGGAGACACAGAGTTCTGATACTTTGAGATATTTTTTACATTAGGTGATTGAGTGTTTTTTTGGGAAGTCCCTTATCAGTTTCCACTCACAAAAAAATTATGTTTTTTTATCAAGATTTAGAATCTTTCGTTAACAAATATTTTAGTGAGCAAATGCTTCAGCTAAATATTCCTGGTGCTGTTTTTGTTTTGGTAAAAGATGGTAAATTACTATTGAGCAAAGGTTATGGATTTGCTAATTTAGATAAAAAAATTGTAGTTACTCCAGAGCGTACACTTTTTAGACTTGGTTCGATTTCAAAGCTGTTGACAGCTACAGCAATTATGCAACTTGCTGAAGTTGGAAAACTGAATTTATTCGAGGACATCAATACCTATTTAAAAGAATTTCAAATCCCCGCTAAATATTCACAACCAATTACTGTAGCTAATCTCCTCACACATACAGCTGGCTTTGAAGAACATAGCATTGGTCTGGAAACTTTAAATCCATCTGAGTTAATTCCACTTGGTAAATACTTTGCCAATCGGATACCTCCTCGCGTTATGCCTCCAGGAAAAACTATTAGCTATTCTAATCATGGTATGGGACTAGCAGGATATTTGGTAGAAGTAGTTGCTGGTATGCCTTTTGAGCAATATGTTCAGGAAAATATTTTCCAACCACTGGAAATGTACCATAGTAGTTTTGAAATTCCTGCTCATCTAGCTGATGATTTAGCTGTGGGCTACGAATATGAGTCCGATAATTACCAGGCCGTACCTTTTAGTTATATCAAAATTCCACCAGGCGGTTCTCTCAATGCAACAGTAACTGATATATCTCATTTTATCATGGCTCACTTGCAGAATGGTTGCTATAAAAACCGACAGATTCTGTATCAAACAACTGCCTTAGAGATGCATCAACAGCAATTCACTAATGATCCTCGTTTACCTGGTTTTACCTATGGATTTTACGAAGATTATAAAAATAACCAACGAGTTATTCAACATGGAGGAACTGTTAGAGGTTTTGCCAGTCTATTATTCTTATTGCCAGAACAGGATTTAGGGTTTTTTATTGCTGTTAACAGTTTAGAATTCAAGTTTGTTGCGGATTTTGCTAACCAATTTCTAGACAAGTATTATCCTGTACCAAAATCCTGTTTTGTCCCTCAACGTTTGCCGAATTGTGAACAGCGGTTACAAGATTTTATAGGTTATTATCGCAATCAGGGCAATTCCCAATTTACTATCCAGAAAATATCTACATTATTCTCCCAAATTCGAGTTGCAGCAAATGAAGATAGTTTACTTATTCCAGGTTTTTCACAAGATGAAGAATCTCATCAATGGGTGGAAGTTGAACCCCTATTATTTCAACGTATTGATGATGATAGGTTGTTAGCCTGTAGAAAGGATGATCAAGGAAGCATCACTTATTTATTTATGGGAATTAGCACTTTTGAGAAGCTGCATTGGTATGAATCTAGTCCGTTTCATTTTGTTATTTTAGCTTTTTGTGTGTTAATTTTTCTAGGAAGTTGTATAATTTTTCTAGGTTTAGGAATGGTCAATATTTCACAATCTCCAGACCTGTTATCTTTAGCGATCGCATCTTTAAATTTAATTTTTATTATTAGTTTTGTTTTAGCTTCTTCTCATCCTAATGGATTGACTTACGGTGTCCCCACTATAATAATTATTTTGCTGACTATTCCCATTATAACAGCAGCTTTAACTTTAGGCTTAATCATGTTTACGCTACTAGGTTGGAACAGTCAAAATTGGACATTATGGCAGCGACTTGATTATTCTTTAATGAGTATAGCAAGTATTACCTTTACTTTTTGGTTGCGTTACTGGAATTTATTGGGATTTAAATTTTGATGGAGTTGTTATTGAGGGTTTGCTGAAAAAGTCTTGTCGTGGAGACAGGGAACTCTTAACAGTTTCAAGAGTTTGATGGGAGCGATTTTTCCTTTGTGTACAAATTAAATGCAAGGTTTTTGAGTTCCCAACTCGTAAAGTCTTGCACTTTTTTAACTTCCAGCAGGCTAAGACCCTTTACTTGTAATATTTTCACATTTATTCAGCAAGCCCTATTTAGGACTTGCTGAGAAAGTCTTTCCATGAGGGGATAGGAGTCAGGAGTCAGGAGGAAGTTTGAAAATTCCTTTTCCATCTCTCGAAATACCAAAAAATGCACACTTTTTCACGTATACCCTTCAAAACCCTTGCACTTTTTTCCTATTTATCAGCCTCAAACTTTTGATTTATCTGCGTTTTGCATTTTTTCAGCAAGCCCTATTTAACAGGACTTACGCACAAAATCTATCATTAGGGCTGGGTGTAGGGGTTTTTTCATCTCATTAACCTATCTTACGAAAACCCTGTTTTTTCATTCTTTTGCGTAAGTCCTATCAATGAAAAGTTAAGTTTTGAATTTTGCCGTTTTTAAAGTCTGAATTGAGTTTTATACCGGCGATA
Source organism: Sphaerospermopsis sp. FACHB-1094 (assembly GCF_014696195.1). NCBI lineage: Bacteria > Bacillati > Cyanobacteriota > Cyanophyceae > Nostocales > Aphanizomenonaceae > Sphaerospermopsis > Sphaerospermopsis sp. FACHB-1094. The sequence goes on from NZ_JACJPT010000012.1 coordinate 21,248, forward strand.
ATACCCGCAATCGACCAGAGACTAACTATTAATAAATAAAGCAATATTTTCTCTGGTACTTCTATCCTATCAATTACACTATTTGATAGTAATGTATTAATTGCACCATGTGCTAAGACAGCAGGCCAAATACTTTTACTTCTTAATGTCAACCAGGCGAAAATTAAAGAAAATCCAATTGTTGTTAATGGCATAAATATCAATGCCCCCAAAATAGGATATTCAGGAAAGTTATAACCCATTAAAATTATCGGTAAATGCCAGTATCCCCAAACTAATCCTAAAATCACAATCCCAGGAATCAAGCCAAAAACTTGAATCATTTTATTTTGTAAATAGCCTCTCCAACCTAGCTCTTCACCGATAGTAAATATACCAGTTAAACAAGCAGTAACAGTAAAGTTTAATGAAAATAAAGGAATAAAAACACCAAGGGAAACTGGGTTTTTATCTAAAAAACTCACATTATAGTCTTGCATGGAGAAAACCTTTTGTTCTCCTCCTAGCAGTTGGATAAAAACTAATAATAAAATTGTAATAATCAGAGGAATTACTAAACTATACAGCCACAATAAGGGTCGTCTAATTTTTAATCCTAAATTAGACCATCTTTCTTGAAAAAAACTAGTAAAAATTATAGCAATTACTCCAGGAAAATACATTAAGATTAAAGCTAGGTTGGTAAATTTCTCTGAAGTAACATCTGGAGCGACAACGGCGATGAATACTTGGTATAAATAAGAAAGACTCAGAGTAATAACTAAATATAAGAGGATTTTATTTTTTTCAGACATACCAATATTCCGAATGGATAATTTTGTGATGTTTTATTTTTATACATTCATATACTATAGGAATCCTATTTGATTTTTGAACGGAACTCTGTACATACTAAAAGCCTTCTTTCCTGTTCCCTGTTCCCTGTTCCCTGTTCCCTGTTCCCTGCCTCCACGAAAAATATGGCTTACGCCACGCTACGCGAACATGAATCAAATTGGATCACTATATCAAATTATGTGTGGGTGGATGTTTAAAAATTTTAGAGATAGGAAATTGACTATTTCTTTTAAAGTCATTCGCCACCAGAAATTTACAGCAATATTAGTACCAATTCCCACAGGAGAATGCCACCAACCACTAGGAAGAAAAAGTATCTCTCCTGGGTTAGTAATAACTTCTAAGGGGGTAATTTCGCTAAATTTAGGAAATTTTTGCAAATCTGGTTGATTGATATTTACCTGACTACACCAAAAAAATTTGGTATACCAAGGATGAGGGTATAAGCAAGAAGATTGTTCAGGAGGAAATATGAACCAGTGTTTTTTTCCAAGAATTTGGGCATTCAAATTGTGAAAGAAATCGTAGTGTAAATTTACCCGATTATTTCCCTGTCCGATCCAAAGATTCTGAGATGTGAGTAAATGGGAGTCGAAATAATTGGGAATTGTGATGTCGGCTAAGATTTCGGAGAAATAGGTGGGAATGTCTAAAGAACCCACAAAATATTTAGTCTTGTTTTTTTTCTGAAAAATAATATCCCAAGCATTCTGCTGTTCGTTGGCTAAAATCCAATCTAAGAAAATAGCTAGTTTAATTTGTTTATGTGCTTGATAATTATCAAAGTAATCGTTGCGGGATACACGACAAGGGACAGCTTTATCACCAATATTGGTTTTTAAGTAATTAATTGTCCAAGCAGATAATGCCCGCCAGTCTTCTATTGCGCCGGTAATCACGCAAGGTTTTTGGGGGGATAAAAAATGTTGTTCAAACTCTTCTCTTGTGGGTTTGTGAATTCGCGCGATCGCAACACTACTCAAAGGCATTGCATTCATTTATTGCTAAACTTTAACTTGAAAAATCTGTAAACTACTCTGCACTTTTTGTTGAGGCTGTGATTGTTTGCGGTGATCTTGGAGATAACTGCGAACATTAACGCTTCCACCTGGGTAGTCTTTGGAGTCTGGTATTGGTAGCTCTCGCCCGTGGGTCAAAATTTGCTGACATAATGCCGAAAACAATTCGTCCCCTTCCCCAGAGCAGATAAAATCTACCCAGTCAAAGGCTTGGTGAAGTGTCAGCCCCATTTCACCCTCACAGTTAGCACCGCCCATAATGGTAGCGATCGCCGGGTTTAATTCCCGGATGCGCCGCAGTAAAGCTAAAGATGCACAGTTTTGTTGAAATGTCGAACTGCAACTAACAATGCGAGGATTTAATTCTAAAACTGCTCTCGCCACCCGATCAATAATCATATTAGGAATGGGGGATAGGGAATGGAGACTCTTGACAAATTAAGCAGCAAAATAACCAATACCATTGCCAATTTCATAGAAACTCGCGGGTGTAATTCCTGAAAAACTGCTGCGGGGGTTATCAAAATACATCCAATAGTTAAAATTAGAGCCAGCTTTTAAAAATTTATTAAATTCACTGATTACATAAGGATTATCTATTTTCGCCAACTCTTGCTCAAAATTTGATTTTGCAAACCGCCAAAACTCTGTGTCAAAAGGAGAACCGCCAACATAGTGCCATCCTACAAACAACACGATTTTTAAAATTGTATTTGACAAAAATTTATTAAATGCTTGAATTTTATTAATTTCAAATGCGCCTCTGGGTTGACCATTTAGTGCTGCTAATTCTTGCAGAGGATACAGAGAAGCATAAGTAATTTGAGCATGGATAACACCCAGCGCAGTTGCTTCTAATGGTTCAATAAACGAAGCAGTATTGCCAATTTTAAACAATGCGCCATCAAAGAAATCTTTACAAGCAAAGTTGGGAAAATTCAGATGTTTGTCTTCTCCCATTGTTTTTACATCTTCTGATTGCAGAAAATCTTGGAAATCTGCCTCTATCTCACTAACTGAATTAATTTGATTATTGTAAATGTAGCCGTAGGAAGTATGGGTAGTTAGAGGAATCACAAAAATCCAACCATGAGGTCTGGCGATAGAGCGCGTTGCTTGATTATAATCGACAATTGGTCCTCGCCGAATCAAGGCTGCATTTGTAGGAATTAAAGACCATTTAGCTTGTTTCTCATCAAAGGTTTTAGGAAAGCCACGACCATCAAATGCAAAGTCAACCTCTAGGTGACTATGATCAGCAAATTCAATCTTAACTTTTACTCCATTACTTTCTACATTAATAACTTTTTGATCTATCCGTGTTGAAATGATATATTCCTGCAATAGTTCGACTAACTTAGCAGAGGATATATGATATCCATAGGACGATTTTGGTGGATAAAAGTTATGCATGAACTCCTTATTTTTTGTCCCCCAATTTTCAAATTTGATGCCATATTTACGGGTAACGTTGCATTTTTCCTGTAATTCTGAAAATCCCAGACCTGTAATATCTTCTATCCAGGCTGGAAAATGTGCCTGAGTTCCTTCACCTACGCCAATTGTGGGTATGGCTGAATCATAAATGTGATATATTTCAAAATTTGGGAAATGTTTTGTGATATGAGCAGCAGCCATGTAGCCCGCAGTTCCTCCACCAATAATCGCAAGTTTCATAAATAGGTCTCCTTTTTTTCTAGTTAGTTATGCTGCTAATTTTTCTTGTTGATAGATTTCAGGTAATCTAACAAGATCAGCAAAAAATGCTTCGTTGTGTTCTTCAAAGAGAATAACTGGAATTTCTGCCATGATGTTTAACCCTCCTCTAATTACAAATAAAAACTAATTGTTAGGCTTTTCTAATTAGGGTTTGCTGAAAAAATGCAAAACGCAGATAAATCAAAAGTTTGAGGCTGATAAATAGGAAAAAAGTGCAAGGGTTTTGAAGGGTATAGGTGAAAAAGTGTGCATTTTTGGGGATTTCGAGAGATGGAAAAGGAATTTTCAAACTTCCTCCTGACTCCTGACTCCTGACTCCTATCCCCTCATGGAAAGACTTTCTCAGCAAGTCCTAATTATTCCTCTGGTTGCTCGTCTAAAATTCCTTGTGCAAACATTAAATTGAGTGCTTTGAGGGTAGTGGGGGTAGAAGTACCACAAATATTCAATAAAGAAGTAATCTGTGATACGGTTTTATCATCCTTGAGAATGAGTTGGCCTAGTTGTTTGAGATAAGGATCATTGCGAAACTTCAAGGTGAAAAATCGCGTGGAGACATGAAAACCATCCTCAAATTCTTCATATTTAAGGTCGCTGCGAAAACCCACGCGATCGCCTGAACGCAGAGATAGAGGCATATAAGTCTCAATCGCTTTGTCTAGAAATGTTTTTAATTCATCAATGGTGGTAAATGTGGCTTTATCATGGACTTGATAGCCATTGGGAAAGCGATCGCTTGCCGGACAAGGACTAACTAATTTGACGCTGCGATGCACCATATTAAACAGAAATCCACTCACACAAGCATTAGTTCCCGGCAAAGATTCATCAACGACTTGCTCTTTTTTCGTTGCTTGGCGTTGGTTGTACTCACGCATCCTTCCAGCACTGGCTTTTTCAATACCCGCCTCTTGATTTTGAATCACTAACCCAACAAAGGCTAATTCTTCTGGGGTGAATGCCTCATGGAGTTTGTCGAGAATTTTCAGAGACAGAATTGAGAACCGGTTTAATCTGTTCCCTTTCTCTAAAGCCAGTTTGAGTAACGATTTTGTCCGGTTAATATTTTTTAGAGGTTGGGCTGTGGTAGTTTGGGGAAATACACCCAAAATTTCGTGATAATCACACAAAAACTTTTCATAGTCAGGGTTATCCAGGGGATCTGTTGCCCAATAACAAAAGCCATCTGCTGCGGCTGTTCCTAGTTTCTCTTGCAACAATTCCAACACGTTCCGCCACAATTGCGCGTTTTCTGGAGTGTAGAAGAAAATGTCTTCAAGAGTAGGGGCTGAAACACTACAGAACCAGCAACCAACAGAACATCCTTGACTCAATTCAAAACTAACTGGGAAATGTCCAATGTCTTCCGAGAGCCATTGGGGAACTTGACTAGATAGACGATTTATTTGGCGCGATCGCCAAGCTGTATAATGGCGATTATGACTGCCAGTAATTAAATGAGAATTATTGCCCTCGTCGGATGCTTGGGCAAAATCACGACAGCGTTCTACAAGTAAAGGCAGTTGTCCGGCTGCTTGTAATTGTTCAAGCAACTGCGGTTCCCACAAAGGTTTGATTTCTTCGGGATCAACGTCTAAATGGTAGCGAGCGACTGCTTGCTTTGGGTTATTGATAACTTGTTCTCTGAATTGAGGATCAGCTTCCCATCTTTGCATAAAGCGTTTAGCATGGGTAATTCTATGAAATTCTTGGGCAAATTCTTGATCAGATAAGTCTTTGATCCAGTGGGTTTCGGCTGCAATCTGACTGGATAGCAACTGTCTAATCTGTGCTAGACTAACCAAGCCTAGTTGTTGGATATGGGGAGGCGCAATTGTTGACATATAACTTCCTCAAAGATTCGTAATTTTCATCGGTCAGTTAAGTAATTGGCTCGTCATCAAAAACACCTTGACTGAACATGAGGTTGATAGATTTGCGGATTTGTCCTGAAGGAATACCCCAGATATTAAATAGATGTAATATTTCAGCGACGGTTTTATTTCCCGGTAGTATAATTTCTCCTAGCTGTTTCATGTGGTCAGCATGGCGAAATTTATGTTTAAAAAATCTGGTGGACAGTTGAAATCCGTCTGATAAACTTTCATATTGTAGATCAGGACGGAAACGCAGATTATCGCTATCTTTAACTTCTATTTGCATATGCTTATCAACCGCAGCCTCCATGAATAGACCCAGATCCCTAGGGTTGCTAAAGTTTCCCTGTTCGTAAATTTGATACCCTAGTGGCCAGCGATCGCTGGCATTGCAAGGACTGATCAATTTCACACTCCGATCAACCATATTAATCAGAAATCCCGTCACACAAGCTGTAGTTCCTGAGTGATCATCATTTATAGTTTTATCCTCTTTTTCTGCTTGACGTTGCGCTCGTTCTCTAGCTTTTCCAGAGATAGATTTAGGTAAGCCAGATTCGGGATTTTGCAGCACTAGGCCGACAAATGCCAACTCTTCTGGTGTAAACTCTGCGTGCAGTCTTTCTAGGAGTTTCAGGGAAATGATCGAGAAGCGGTTGAGCAGACAACCCTTTTCTAAAGACAGTTTCAACAGCGATCGCGTGCGTTCAGGATCTTTGAGAGGTTGAGCCGTAGTCGTTTGCGGAAATACACCCAATATCGCGTGAAAATCGCTTAAAAACTTTTCATAATCGGGATTATCAAGGGGGTCAGTAGCACAATAACAAAAACCCGCTCCGGCTGCTTCTCCCAAGGTTTGTTTCATCAATACCAAAATTTCTTGCCATAGTTGGGCATTTTCTGCGGTGTAGAAAAAAATATCACCCAAACTAGGAGCAGCAACACCACAAAACCAACAACCAACAGAACATCCCTTGTTCAGTTCAAACGATACAGGAAAATGTTGGGTTTCATCCTGGAATACTTGACTTTTACAGCGAGCTACTTGCCGTTTTCGCCATGCTCGATAACGAAGATTGCTACTCGATCCTGCTAAATTAATTATAGATTGCGCCCACTGGGATTGAATATTATTAAAATCTTGGTATCCCTGCGGTGGTTTTGCTGACCTTGGGTTCCACAAAAACTCAACTTCATCGGCACGAACATCTAAGTTAAAAGCTTTGACAGTTTCATCAAAGTTGCTCAAAATCTTTTCTCTAAAACTGAGATCACCTTGTCCCTTTTCAATAAAACGTTTGATTTGAGTAATTTTGAGAATTTCTTGCGTTAACTCTTGATCAGAAAGGTTTTTGAGCCAATGGGATTCGCTGTCCCCTTGTTCTAAAAGACAGCGAATTTGACTAATATCAATTTCTATTCTTTTTGGCTTAGTTAATGCTGAAATTTTATTCATAAGTTCTAAGTTATTTTCAAACTTTTTATAAATTGGAAAAGACCTAGTGAACTGGAAATTTATATTTATCTCAGTCCACTGGTGAAAAAGTTAAACACTTTTCAGTACCTGAGAAAAAATTAGCAGGTTTGAGATGAGGATTGATTCTAGTCTCTTAGTTAAAGCAGACAGATGTTTAAGACCAAGCCATCAACTGACTAAGTTTAGAAACAATCACCCAGCCGCCACCTGCTACTGCTTTTAATGCTTCATCAGAAAGTTCCCCTCCTGCTTCTATCTTTCTGGGTAAGAGCAGGTAAATAGTGTTGGGTCATTCCGCAAGCTTGATTATAGTCTTCTACTCAAAGCAAAAAGCTCGTTAATTCCAAGCTACAACCCAATGGCGTTTAGAACCAATAGCCCACCTACGACCGCCTGCTACTGCTTCTAAAGCTTCGTCAGAAAGTTCACCTTCTGCGCCTACTTCTTCGGTTTTTCTGGGTAAAACCATGTAAATGGTGTTTGGCAGTTCTTCAACTACTTGAATTTTGAAGGAATCGGGAATATTTGTTCCCAATTCTTGCTCGTAAATTGTCTTAGGGTCTGCTAGTAATTGTTGTCTAAATGCTTCATCTTCGTAAGCTTTAATTACCAATTGATTTTCAAACTCTGAGCGTTTGCTTAATGCTTCTAAAGCTTCTTGTTTTTCTTGGGCTTCCATATTCTTTCTCCTAAATCATCTGAAATTTACCACTGTGTCTAATATTAGCGATTTTACTGTCATTGTCAATTTTAATTAATCATGATCTTAACTTTCCATAACTTTCCATAACTTTCCATAACTGTTTCCTCGTTAATAAGATAATTAATAAGGTCTACCCCCTTGTAATGTTCTGAATTTATTTCTTCAGAAATTGTAATTTTTTGTGAAGCATTTCTGCTTAACGGGTGACAAGGTGGCTAAACAGCTTGTTTCATAAGGGATAGAGCCTGAAAGCCACGTTGAAAAAAGAGGCGTTTATGCGGCTTGAGAGCGATTAAGTTCAGAGCTAAATCAGCCCATAATTCCATGCCATAAATCCATAATTGTCCGTAGAGAGCAAAGCCAAAATCACTCTGACGTGGGTACTTATCCTGGTGTTGTTGAATACGTCCGGCATAAATCTCTATACCTAATTTTTTCATCCGCTGACCGTACATAGTGGCCAAACTATAAGCAATAATAATCAATAAGACTAAAGCTAAAAAACGAGTTTCATTCACTTTAGTGTCCTCTAAATTATAGCCACCTGTTTTACAATCTTTAAAGAACTGTTCAATTCCCCATCGGCATCTATAAAGACATAAAGTTTGTTTCAGAGTTGGCAGATTTGTTAAAATATACCAAGGTTCTTTTGGTTTTTTTTGACGATATTTTCTCTTCCAATAAACAGCAATATTAAATAAGCCTAATTCATCCCCTTTACCACATTTAACTCCCTCATAAAACTTCGACATTCCTGGCTTAAATCCTTGGTTTTTAAGCACTTGATATTCTTGTCCTGGGTTTTCCTGAAAATGAAGGTCTTTCTTCTGACGTAGAGCAAAGCACACTCCTTGCTCATCAAGCCATTTAGCAAGTTTTGGACTATGAAATTCTCTATCTGCTAACACCACAATTCGACATTTTTTTAACAACTTTATTGCCGTTTTTATTAATCTTTTTTGGGTTTGTAAATTACTATTTCCGACATGATTTAATGTTTCCCAATATAGTGGTAAGGCATGAGTACCCCATACCAATGTCACCATAAATATGTTTCGCCCCTTCCACTGTGTTCTATCCAGTTCTACCATCCAATAACCATATTTTTGATATTGTTTTTTATGAAAATAACGCCGCTGTTCTCGATTCAGTTGCTTTGGTGTTAACGATTGTCTAATCCAATATTTTATCAACGGAAACCATAATAATTTTACGCAGAGTTTCCCTATTGCTAAAAATCTTTGTAGATTGCGTTTCCTGCTTTCATATTGAATTGGTTGGGGAAATAAACTTGCCAATTTTGACGGTTTTACTTGGCGATGAGCTTGTATCAATAACAACAATATCTCTAGTGTCAGATACTGCTGTTCACTTAAATGCTTTCGGAAAATTGTTTGATATGATTGTGGTAACATTTTGTTGTTTTGGGGGCTTCCTTGCCCCTATTTTTTTCCCTCCTTATTTTCTCAAATTATTGCCACATCTCATCTTCAGCCCCCTTGTCACCCGTTAAGGCATTTCTGCAACTTTGAGACTTACTTGGGGCTGGCTAAATAAATCAGGACTTACGTACAAAATCTATTATTAGGGCTGGGTGTAGGGTGTAGGGGTTTTTTCATCTCATTAACCTATCTTACGAAAACCCTGTTTTTTCGTTCTTTTGCGTAAGTCCTATAAATATTAAACCTAGATAAATCAAAGGTTTGAGGCTGATAAATAGGTGCAAAAATTTTCAAGTGTATACCATTAAAATTGTGTATTTTAGGGGTAATAAATCAAAAAATTTGGAGCTAATGGATAGCTAAAACTATTCCCTACCACCACGGAAAGACTTTCTCTGCAACCCCTACTTGATAAAATAAACATTAAATTTTAGCGTGGTTGATACCAACGCCTAACCCATACAGCCCGCATTCAGCAGCTTAAAAACCGAAATTACCGATTGTGAACCCAGGGGTATGGAATGCGTTATTCAGGAATATTAACGGGTCTTTCAGCTAATATTGTTATTGTTTCGGAGTCGATCCGCACGTTGCTGCAAATTTTGAAAGAAATCACCCCCAACAATCTCAGCAACTTCGCTTTCTTTCTTCGATTGGTCGATTTGAATTTGCAATGATAATACTTGTTGTTTTAACTTCTGTTCTCGTTTGTGGAACTCCCGAAACATATGAATAGCTGCTGTTGCTTGGTTAGCTAAAGCACTTAAAAACTCTAAATCTTCACCAGTATAACGAACCATGGGAGATAAATTATCGACGTATAATACCCCAATATTTTCCTTATAGTTTTTCAGTGGAACACACATACAATTCTCAATCCCAGATCGCACAATAGACGCAGAGTCATTAAAATCAACCTGGGGGTTTTCCGTGATAATTGCATCTCCACTTTCATAAGCAAGATTAACGATTTTACGACTGTAAAAATCTTGCGTATTATGAATATACTCCCGTGACTTGACTGCTTTTGCTTCTAGTTTCTGGGAATCTTCATCTACTAGGAGAATTACCGCCCGATCAATTTTCATAATTTGAAATAGTAGATCTAGTATCTTCTGCAAAAGTTCATTGGGTTCGTTGGGAGAACAAAGTTGTTTACTTATTTCTAGGAGAATTTTCAGTTTGTTTACTTGGTGTTCCTGGGTGTGAGTATTGAAGTTAAGAACAGAGTCATCGCTAGACTGTTGGTCTAATAAATTTTCCAGTTTTTCAGGAACTTGGGGGATAGGAATTTGTTTGAAATTATTGCCTAAATATTGTTGTTTAGCCTCAAACTGCTCTAACCCAGATGTAGTCAGGTGGTGAACAAATTTAAAAGAGGAACTACCAAAAGCAACTTGGTCACCTTCACAAATTTGATAAATATCACCGATTTGCATTCCATTGACAAAAGTGTGATTACGACTTCCCAGATCATGAACTGTCACACAGTCAGGAGTGACATGAATTTGGGCGTGGTAACGAGATACAGTTTGCTCAATGAGAGCAATAGTATTATCCATTTGGCGACCAATGGTGTTAACTCCCAGTGTTAATTGATAAACTTTTTGGTTACCAGTTGCAGGAGCGTAGATTAAATAAGGCACGTCTGCTAGTCCAATATGGTTTAGCTATTAGTTTAAATAGTAAATGTTTTACCAGTGATTTGTTGAGCCATTCTTTGCATAACTTTACTGATAGCATGGTTTTTATATTTGATGGTGAATATCCCTTGACTGGCTAAACGCAGCATATCCTGAGAGTCTGGCAGAATACCCAATACTGGTACATTATATGTATTTGTGACTTGTTGGCTCATTTGTTCAAAGTCGTATTCGGGTAGGGCTTTATTAACTATGAGAAACATCTGAGGGACTTTGAGACGGCTGGCCACATCTACTGTCACGGCTGTTCCCTGAAAATCTTGTTGATCAGGTCGCAAAATCAACAGCACAACTTGGGAAGCTGTTAAAGAAAGTAAAGTTTCTTCACTTAGACCAGGATGAGTATCAATAAATAAATAATCTAAGTTCAGGGTTTTAATCAGATGCTCATATCCTGCAAATAACAATTCTGGATCAAAACCTTGTCTTAATATCCGAGAAATATCATTAACTTTGACACTGGCTGGGACTAAGTAAAGTTTACTATTGGGAGTACCCTGTCCTTCTAAAACATAACTCACATCATGGGCAGCATCGCTGATTTTATTCTTCCCCCACAGAAAATCATTCAGAGTTGTACGGCCTTGTAGATCTCCTAAACCAAATAGAATATGAATTCCAGGGGAAGGGAGGTCAGTGTCAATAATCCCAACACGATGTCCTTGACTAGCAACCAACGTTGCCAAATTGGCTGTGGTATTTGATTTACCAGTACCGCCCCGATAAGAGTGGATAGAAATAATTTTTGACATGGCTTAAATACCGAAATTATGAAAAATGTTACAAAAATAAAACATCCGAGTAAATTATACAACAACTTTTTCATCTATTATTAACCATAACATACTTTTTTTTGCTCTTGGCGGTAGCAATGAATTCCTTAAAATTTTGCACCGATACTTTAGCAGCTTATGGAGCTAATGAGTCAGAAGTTCTGGAACTACTGGCTTACAATCAAAATGTTTTTACTCTTCCTGGGGTAGAATACCTGCACCAAAGCGAATCTGAACCTTATCTTGCTACCTGGGAGCAATATGTCCAGGAATCTCATCTTATAGGGGCTTATCCAACTTTGCAGACGCACTTGGTGCAACTGCAATTTCCGATTGTCGGAGGTATCAGTGAAACATCAGAATATCGGGCTGCAACTCGCAAAGGCAAATCAACTGCACAGATGAAAATGGCTACCGGGCTAACTTTACTAGCACCAGAAAATCTGCAACTATATATTCATCAAACCTTAGCGGGTGGGATTCCGGTTTTGGTAGCAGGTAATAGACATGATTTTGTTAGCTTAGTCCAAGCTTTAACTAAACGCAATGAACCGCACTCTATTCCAGAATCAATGGGTGCTTGTATTGTGCAAGGATATAACAACTGGGATCGGGTAAGACAATATCAACAGGAATGGTTAGAGAAACAACAAGATCCAAATCAGTCAAATTGGGAAACGGAATTTCAAAACTTAATTCAACGTCCAGAACTATATCGTGACCGATTTATTTTATTGAGTTCAGGAGTATATAGCAACGTTAGGGGGGCTGAGTTAGGGCTGGAGGAAAAACAATGGTTAGAACTATCAGTCAAAATTCGCTTAGAACATGAATGCACCCATTATGTAACACGCCGTTGGTTTGGCTCGATGCGAAATAATATACTCGATGAGTTGATTGCAGATTATCGAGGAATTGTCAACGCTATAGGTTATTATCGGGCAGATTGGTTTTTACACTTTGTCGGTTTAGAAGCTTTTCCCACCTATCGTCAAGGAGGTAGATTAGAAAATTATCGGGGAGAGCCTTCACTTTCCCAAGGGGCGTTTATAGTTTTACAAAGGCTGGTGAAAACAGCAGCGGAAAATATAGAAGAATTTGACCAAAAGTTTCGCCAATCAGCCAAAACAAGACAAGAAGAAATGTCAATATTGATTGCCTTAACAACTCTCAGACTGGAAGAATTAGCATCTGCACAAGGAGTATTCCTGATAGAATCAGCCCTCAATGATGTTAAACATCTGCTTTCCCCAGGTTGTGAAATTACACCCCTGTAAGTCCAACCTTTTAAACCTTGATGATTAAATAGGTGAAATTATGATAGACCTTTTTCACAAACAGTTAAGTAATAGCGATATCCAATGGCTGAAAGAAAACGGAAACATAGAGAAAATTGCATCAGGAGATGTGTTAATTGAACAAGGGCGATCGCCTGATTATTTATATCTAGTAATTAGCGGTAAACTCAGCGGCAGTATTAGTCAAAATCAAGGTGGTAGGCTGGGGCGTGTTTTTGCTGCCCTGGAGGAAGACCAAGATTTAGAAGCAGAAATTTCCAGCTTTAACCCTGGAGAAGTGATTGGCAAAATATCTGCACTAGAAATAACTCCAGGAATAATGACTGTAAAAGCAAGACAAAATTCCGATCTCCTAGCTATTTCCTCCGCCAAACTGCAAGAGAAAATAGCAGATGACTTTGGTTTTGCCGCCCGATTTTATCGGGGAATTGCTACTTTACTGTCAGAACGTTGGCGACAACTAGTACAGAACTTTTTACGTCAGCAAAAAGGACAAATTCCGCCCCTAGAGGATGTACCGCTCATTTTTGGAGAACTGAGTGACAGCGACGTTGATTGGATGTTAGGGGCGGGAAGATTGATACAAATATCAGCGGGAGAAGTTCTCATCCGCAATGGCCAGCAAATCGAAAATCTGGATATTATCCTCCAAGGAGTAATGGCGGTTTTAGTCAAAGAAGAACAACCCAATCGGCTGTTTAGTGTTTTCGGGCTTCTAGAAAACGATGAACAACCAGATGGATTATTAGAACAAGAGATCATCCGTCTTTACAGGGGGGAAATTGTTGGAGAAGCGATCGCCATAGATAAACCCACCTCAACCTCAACCTTAACAGCCTTAGAAAATTCCATTTTACTGAGAATTAGCGAACAACAACTATTAGTAAAACTACAGCAAGATGTAGGAACAGCATCCCGTTTTTATCGAGTTGTTTGTTTGCTACTGGCGGGGAGATTGCAAGGTCTAATTAGCCGTTTGGGATACGGCAAAGGTCGTTACCAAATCGGTCAAAGTCTAGATTTAGAAACAGCCTACGAAGATGAAATTGATTTGGACATCATGGATAACTTGACTCTGGGAGGAGCAAGATTTGACTGGATGCTCAAACGATTAAAAGTCAGTTAAACCCTCAGCAAATATAAATCTTCAGTGAGTTAATTGTTATGTCAGATTCATCCAAAAAACTATTTCGTGAGGAATCCCTAGAACGCCTATCTTCACCAGAAAGGCTCGACCAACTTATGAATGTTGTCAATCCTAGAGCTTGGATACCATTAGCCGGATTGACATCTTTGGTGACAATAGCCGCAATCTGGAGTGTCCTTGGTCGCCTTCCCCTCACAGTTACCGGACAAGGTGTGTTGTTATATCCCCGCAGCGTCATCCAATTGCAAGCACCTGGTGATGGGACAGTAGTTGAACTCAAAGTTCAACCTGGAGATGAAGTCAAAAAAGGAGACATCATTGGCATTATCAGCCAACCTTCTCTAGAAAAGCAACTACAGCAAGAAAAACAAAAGCTGGCAGAACTATTGACTCAAGCACAGGACAGTAACTTAGCACTCAAAACTAGACTCGCTTCAGAAAGGATAAATCTGGACAAACAGCAGGTTAACCTGAAACTGAGCTTAAAGCGAGAGTCGATCATGCCAGAGTTACGCAGAAAAAATCTCATCCTACTAGACCAAAGTCGTGAGGTAATTCAAAAACGACTGAGTAATGATCAAAAAGTTTTACCAAGTCTGCGTCAAAGAAGTATTGAGTCTATTCAACAAAGAAGAGAAGGTCTTAATGATCGCATAGAGGAAATTAATAAATTGCTACCCCAACTGGAAACACAGCTAGCAGCTCGCCGCCAATTGTATGAACAAAAAATTGTCAGTGCGGATCTGATATTAAGCGCCCAAAGAGAATATTTTGATAGTCTAGCCCGACTCTCTGATCTGGAAGCCCAACAAAAACAGCTACAACTAGAACAGGTAAATACAGAACGACAGTATTTAGATTCGATCAACCAAAGCAACGAACTTAACGTTAAACTGCAAGAAAATCAAGTGCAGCGAGCTGATCTGGAAAGACAATATCAGCAAAGCTTGAATACCATTGACGAGATCAATAGCAAACTCCAAGAAGTTAAAAGTCAACTAGCCAGATTAGATCAAGAAGAATTAGAAGCACGGATTAATAGAAAGAATAATATCGAAGAGGTGAGAAGAAGAATAGCTCAAATAGAAAGAGAAATAGAACTAAAGAGCAAAATTATCAGTGATTATGATGGCAAGGTTTTAGAATTATCAGTTTTGCCAGGGCAGATAGTGTCTGGAGGTTCTCGTCTAGGGGCAATTAACTCCCAAGGAGCAGCAGCCAAACTCATGAGCGTTATGTACTTTGCTGATAAGGATGGTAAGCAAGTTAAACAGGGCATGGAGGTTCAAGTTACCCCTAGTCTAGTCAAGCGAGAAAGATTTGGCGGTATTCTAGGCAATGTCACAAACGTTACACCATTTCCTGTGACTATACAAGATATGTCAACTGTCATTGGCAACCAAAATCTAGCAGAAAGTCTAGCCCAAGGTTTGGCATCAGGAGGAGGGAACGCCCCGATCCAAATTTTTGCCGAACTGAAAACCGACAATACTAAGAGTGGCTATCAATGGTCTTCCTCTCAAGGTCCCGATATCCAGCTATCTCCGGGAACTACAGTACAAGTCCGAGTCAAAGTAGGAGAAATTGCACCCATAGCCTACGTTATCCCCATCTTTAGATCCATTACTGGTATTTATTAGTAAATTATGTCCATAGCATTTATTTCTAACTTGATCAGACCAAAGGATAGAGGTTACGTCCGAACTCCTACCTTACTGCAAATGGAAGCTGTAGAATGTGGGGCGGCTGCCCTTGGTATTATCTTGGGCTATTACCGTCGGATGGTTCCCTTAACAGAATTGCGTCGAGAATGTGGAGTATCCAGAGATGGTAGCAAAGCCTCCAACGTACTCAAAGCGGCTCGGTTGTACGGTTTAAATGCCAAAGGATTTAGAAAATCTTTAGAAGATGTACAGACAATTAAACCTCCTTTTATCGTCTTTTGGAACTTCAACCACTTTTTAGTAGTGGAGGGGTTTGTTGGTAAAACTGTCTATCTCAACGATCCAGGAGATGGTCGGAGAAAGATTACTTTTGATGAATTTGACCAAGGGTTCACAGGGGTAGTCCTGGTGATGGAACCCGGACCAGAGTTTAAGAAGGGTGGTAGGAAAAAAGGGATTCTTCCTGCCTTAGCCTCACGCTTGCAGACTTCCCGCACAGCAATTATTTTTTCCTTGGTGGCGGGATTGCTGCTGACAATTCCTCGCTTGGCTGTACCTGCCTTTACTCAAGTCTTTATTGATGAAGTTATAGTTCAAAACCGTACTGATTGGCTGCGTCCCCTATTGTTGGGTATGGTGGTAGCAGCCTTGCTGAGAGGCTTGTTAGCTCGCTTGCGGCTCTCCTATCTGCGAAAATTACTACTGAAACTGTCAGTTACTATGTCTGGTCAGTTTCTCTGGCATACCATCCGCTTACCAGTGGGGTTTTATGCTCAACGCTTTGCGGGAGAAATTAGTAGTCGCGCTCAACTGAACAATAAGGTTGCGGAGGTTCTATCAGGACGTTTGGCTACCACGGCCATAGACTCCTTAATGATGGTGCTTTATGCCTTGATTATGTTCTTCTACGATCCAGTATTAACTCTCATTGCCATTCTCTTTGCTTCAGCTAACTTTGTAGCCCTGCAATCCCTCTCCCGTAACCGAGTTGATGCCAATATCAGATTATCTCAAGAAACAGGGAAAGTAGGTGGAGTAGCTATTAGTGGTATTCAAAGTATTGAAACAGTTAAAGCTAGTGGCTTAGAGTCTGATTTATTTTCTAAGTTTGCCGGTTACTATGCTAAAAGCATTAACGCCCAGCAGGAATTAGGACTTTCCAGCGGTATACTAGGCAGCTTACCGACAGTGTTAACCTCATTAGCTGTCACCTCCATTTTAGTAGTAGGGGGATTTAGAGTGATGCAGGGCAGTCTGAGTATTGGGGCGCTGGTTGCCTACCAGTCTCTGACTGAGCAATTTCTTGACCCTGTGAATGAATTAGTTAACTTTGGTAGTACACTACAGGATTTACAAGCAGATTTAAACCGTCTTGATGATGTTTTAGAAAACCCAGTAGATACCGAAGCCCAGCGCGAAGTTGACCAGCAAAACTCCACCCCTGCATACACTCAAGAGTCATTTAAATTACAAGGATATGTAGAACTGCGGGGACTAACCTTTGGCTACAGTCGTTTAGAAGATCCTCTAATTTCAGATTTAAGCTTGAGTTTAAAACCAGGGGAAAGAGTCGCCTTAGTCGGTGGTAGTGGTTCAGGTAAGTCTACTGTGGCTAAGTTAGTCACCGGACTATATCAACCCTGGTCAGGGGATATCCTTTTGGATGGGATACCGCGCCAGGAAATTACTCGCCCTATTCTTGCCAATTCCCTGGCGATGGTAGAGCAGGAAATTTTTCTGTTTGCAGGTACTGTGCGGGAAAATCTGACTCTTTGGGATTCAACCGTACCGGAAGAAGATCTAGTCAGAGCCTGTGAAGATGCCGCTATCCACGATTTAATTTTGAATATGCCTGGTGGGTATAATACCCAACTTACTGAGGGGGGAATGAATCTAAGTGGAGGTCAACGTCAGCGGTTGGAAATTGCCAGGGCTTTGGTGAGAAATCCATCCGTATTGGTTCTTGATGAGGCAACTAGTGCGCTGGATGCGGAAACGGAGTTGATCATTGACAGAAACCTGCGTCGGCGTGGTTGTTCTTGTCTAGTTGTTGCTCACAGACTCAGTACGATTCGTGATTGCGATGAAATTATTGTCTTATCCCGGGGAAAAGTAGTACAGCGGGGTACTCACGAAGAATTACGAAGCAAACCTGGAGTATATACACGATTAATAGGTACTGAGGAAGGATAAATATGACTATTACTCGGCAGGGACGTATTGTTAAAGGTAATGAACCATTGCTTTTAAATGATCCTGAGAAAATTTGGTTTGTCAAGTCAGGTTCTTTAGTCTTGCATGGTATCTTGGTGGAAAACTCACAGGTGAAAGGTGGTCGCCGCTTTTTGTTTAATGTCGGTGCTGGAGAAGCTTTATTTGGCGCTAGTTTAGCACTAAGCAGCCAATCTCAAGAGTTTAGGGGCATTTTGGCAGTAGCACTAGAAGAAACTGAACTGCTGGAACTACCATTCGAGGAGTTGTTAGAGCAAGTTAAAGATGGTAACTGGGAGGCGATCGCTCTCATAGAAGGTTGGTGTTATCACTTAGGAGAATGGCTAAAACAGCATCACCAGTTGACAAGCAATAGTATTGTAGCAGAAGGAACTCACTACATATCTTTACTGAAAGAGCAAACCCTTGTACCTCCTCAATATTCCACAGGTAATGGCAAAAAAAGACAAAATATATCGTGGGTAGTCTGTCAACAAGGCAGAACTCGCTGGAGAGGAATAGAAGACTTCATCATAGATAGTTCTTCTCCCCCCATACCCTTGGTAGGTGGTACTTGGTTGGAAGCGGAAAATCCGGTTGAAGTTTATACAGCACCCCTGCAAGAAATAGCACAGGTGCAACAGTTACCGGCAAGTTTAGCCCTGTTACACACTTACTTTTTT
Organism: Sphaerospermopsis sp. FACHB-1094; assembly: GCF_014696195.1. NCBI lineage: Bacteria > Bacillati > Cyanobacteriota > Cyanophyceae > Nostocales > Aphanizomenonaceae > Sphaerospermopsis > Sphaerospermopsis sp. FACHB-1094. The sequence continues at coordinate 39,801 of NZ_JACJPT010000012.1, forward strand.
CACCTGTTTAATGTTTTAGAGCAGCAGCATATAGAGTCAGAATTTCGGCGTTTCCAGCAAAGGCAGGAATTTAACCGCCGGATGATTGAAAGTTCTATGGAAGAACTAACTTCAATCTTAGAACCGCAACAAGTAACATTTCTACCAGAAGGAACTCCCTTACTAATTGCGGCGGGGGCTGTAGGTAGATTCATGGGGATTAAAATTCTGCCCCCGGCAGAGTCAGAAGACTTGGAACGGGTGCAAGATCCCCTAGAAGCGATCGCTCGATCTTCCCAATGCCGAACCCGTCGAGTATTGCTGATAGGGGAGTGGTGGAAACAGGAACACGACGCTTTGTTAGCCTACACCAAGGCTGATCAACCTGTAGCTTTATTACCAGGTCTAAATAATTCTTATCTGTTATTCGATCCTGAGACTTTAAGTAAAATTCCCGTCAATGCTAACATTATCGCCAACATCAAACCGGAAGCCTATGTATTTTATCGGCCGTTACCACCGTTGATTAACAAAGCCATAGATATTTTCCGTTTTGGTATCAGAGGGTATGAAAAAGATGTAGCACTAATATTCATCTTGGGTATTTTAGGATCACTGCTGGGGATGGTGACTCCCCAGGCAACGGCAATTTTAGTTAATGATGCTATTCCCGACAGCGATCGCTCCTTATTATTACAACTGGGACTGGGTTTATTTGCGGCTGCTTTGGGAAAAGCCACCTTTGAATTAGCACAACAGATTATTACCTTAAGAGTAGAAAATGCCGCTGATGCTGCCCTACAACCTGCCTTATGGGATCGCATCCTCAAATTAAGTCCTGGGTTTTTTCGCCAGTATGCCTCTGGGGATCTGGTGAATCGTCTCTTAGCGGTGAGTGAAATTCGCAGTCAATTAAGTGGTTCTACCCAACGCACACTCTTAACTGGAGTCTTTGCACTCCTCAACTTAGGGCTGATGTTTATCTATAGCTGGAAACTAGCTTTAGTGGGTGTTGGTATAACGGTCTTAGTGATGATTGTGACAGTGATTTCCAGTCGGATGTTAATCGCCAAACAGAGAAAACAAGAAGAATTAGATGGAGAGATTGATGGATTTACTGTAGAACTAATCAACGGTGTAGCTAAACTGCGTGTGGCTGCTGCCGAGGAAAGAGGATTTGCCGCATGGGCAAAAAAATATAGTTATCGAGCCAAATTACAATCAAAAGTTCAAGGAATTAACGATAGTTTAACAGTTTTCAATGAAGCCCTATCTATGGTCAGTTCCATACTGATCTTTTGGTTTGCAATTCTGTTTATTCAGATGGCGGCAGTTCAGAGAAACCCTAGCGGACTATCAGCGGGGGCATTTTTGGCGTTTAATTCGGCTTTTGGTGTGTTTATTAGCAGTGCCACAAATATTAGTAATACTCTGACTGATATTTTGGAAATTGTTCCTTTGTGGCAACGAGCCAAAACAATTCTGCAAACAGAACAAGAATCAGATCCCACCAAAGCTGATCCCGGGCGACTGACTGGCCGCATTGCTTTAGATCACGTCACTTTCCGCTATCGGGAAGATGGTCCGCTCACCCTGGATGATGTCAGCATCCATGCAGAACCGGGAGAATTTATTGCTATAGTCGGACCAAGTGGCAGTGGTAAGTCTACAGTATTTCGCCTGTTATTGGGCTTTGAGACTCCCGCCAGCGGCACAATTTATTACGATGGACAAGATTTAGCCGGGCTGGATATGCCAGCAGTACGACGACAATTAGGTGTAGTGCTGCAAAATGTCCGCATTTCTTCTTCCCCAATTTTTGACAGTATTACATCCGGGGCTTTAGTTACTTTGGATGAAGCCTGGGAAGCAGCCCGCATGGCAGGATTTGATGCAGATATTAAAGCTATGCCTATGGGAATGCACACGGTAATTAGCGAAGGGGGAACTAACCTTTCTGGGGGACAAAGACAAAGGCTATTGATTTCTAGGGCGCTGGTTTTAAAACCTAAAGTTCTGTTGATGGATGAGGCTACTAGTGCTTTGGATAATCAAACCCAGGCTATTGTCACTCAAAGTTTAGATCAAATGAATGCCACTCGTATTGTTATCGCCCACCGTCTCAGCACTATTCGCAATGCTGATCGCATTTATGTTGTGGAAGCAGGTCGAGTAGTACAGGTAGGAAATTATGATCAATTGGTTCAGGAGGATGGATTATTTGCCCGCTTGGTAGCACGACAGTTAGATTAGTTTTTGACCTGTTGCAGAGATTTCTCTGCAACGCCCTTGTTTAAAAGCAGTCATATCTACCTGGAGCTAAGATATTTTCAGGATCAAGGTTTTGTTTGAGACTACTCATAAATTGGGCATAATCATCTTGTGTTGGAGGTAAAGAATTCATGGATTGAATTCCTAATCGGTCGGGTATGTATCCAGCAGCTAACAACCACTCTAGTAATTGATCATGACAGTCCATGGCTTGTGTGTCGGACCCTGATACCTCCCGATCATACATAATGGCTATAAACAGGCGTACAGTCCTAGCTGATATACAGTTCATGCCCAAATTTGGCTCAAACTGATAAAGTTTAATTGTAGAAGCAATCACTTCTAAGGCTTCAACTATTTGTTGACCATCAAAGGGAAACAATAGGCACAGCCACACTACGCCACATTGATCCCGGTCAGGATTAAGGTCATGGGGAATCTTGGTTTTTTTACGCCAATAGGTACTTCTAATATTCTCATCATCGGGTACGCCTAATCCATCTTCCTCTGGATTTGTCTGGGCAAAATCTACTGGCTGTAATTCCTGGGGTAAGGTTTCTGCAACTATTTGACGTTGTGCTAAACCTTCCCCTTGGCTGTTCGCAAATAATGAACCACCGGCAAACCAAGGTTCTATTCCTTTCATCTCTTGTAACGATAAGGGTGTTTTACCCTGAGTTACTTTCCAAGGGTATCTTCCTTCTTTGGCTATAACTTTGTAACAATTCCAGATGTAAAAACAACTCTCTGGAATGGTTCCTTGCAGGATTAAAGTTTGCACACTATCCAGTAGTCTGGCTAAACCTGTATAATCATTAACTCGACAGCTAAAGGTCTGGTAATATTTAGGCATGGGTAGCAGCCAGACCGTCATTTGGGTGACAATTCCCAGGTTAGACTGGGTGAAAATTCCATCTACATAAGGACCAACCCCCCAACGTGCAAGGCGAGTGGTTTTAGCATGACCAAAACGACCAAATCCAGTATGAATACATTCTCCAGTTGGTAATATCACTTCTAACCCGCAAACATGAGCAAAGCGATCGCCTAAAGGACCTGAACCGTCTCCCCTTTCTAATGTGTTACCAATGACACTAGCTTCAGGAGATCCACCAATGACAGACAGAAATAAATTAGATTTTACGGACTGGAGATACTCATAAACCTGACGAAAAGTTACCCCAGGTTGTACTGTAATATAAGCAAGTTTTTCATTGTAGTCAATAATTTGATTCAGCCGTCCCAAGTCCATAATCACATTGCCATCTTGGGGGGGAACCCTAGAACCAAAGCCCCAATTTTTACCACCACTAATGGGATAAATGGGTGTTTTGTATTCATTGGCAATTTTAACGCATTCTTGTACTTGGGTGCGATCGCCCGGTCTAATTATTGCTAGTACGCGCTGTTTAGTAGCAAAGGTCGCAGTGGCAGCAGCATCAATTATATGATTTTCCGTGAGGGCATAGGAGTCAGGAGTCAGTAGGGGCAAACCCCCCGTGGTTGCCCTCTTGTGTCAGGAGGAGATTTGAAAATTTCTTTGCCATCTCTTGAAATCCCAAAAAATGCACACTTTTTCCGGTATACCCTTCAAAACCCTTGCACTAATTTCTGTGTTTATCAGCCTCTAACCTTTGATATATCAAGGTTTTAGGTTTATTCAGCAAACCCTACCTATTTATGCAGATAATAGGCAATCACTCAAGAATTAAAAGTGTTTTAGACTATAAAATCACTTATCATAAATGACTAGTACAAATGCCACAGCTACAACACCCGCCAAAGGTATACCAAAGTGCTTGTCAGTTGTTGATCCCTATATTTACCTATATTTACCTTTCCCTTAAAATATCTGGTAACCATAATAGAATAAGCATTAGCAGACAAACTACTACCAAACCAACGCTGTAGCGAAATGCTTCTTTAAGATCAAAGGACTGCTGTATGAGATAAAGTTTTGTAACCATAGGATAATATTGCCGGATAGATTTAGTTTAAGGACGGGATTTGACAAAAACTGCGAAAATGTATAAGTAAGGCTTGCCAAGAAAGTCTTTTCCTGAGATTAGAGTAGTCAGGAGGAGATTTCCAAATTCCTTTTACATCTCTCCAACTCCAAAAATTGCAACGTTTAAATAACAAAAATCTAGTCAGGGCTAGTCAAATATTAACATCCGTAACAGAAAAATATCATTAATTTTTGTCATCATATCTGATGATTGAAATCCAATAGTGCGGCTTTTAGTTAGCCCCAGTAAGCCTTGAACCTTACCAAGCTAGAAATATGTGATTATATTTTTAGTAAGCTGTTGTGCATTTAATTTGTATAAGTCTAGCGGGCATCTTGCCCGCACTACAATACTTCACTATTGGAAAAATATACAGCTTAACTACTTGACAGCTTAAGTATTGGGAATATATTTTAAAAGCAATTGTTCCAACTGCCGAACATTTGCGCGAGGAGAAGGACGGGGTATAGGTTGTAACTCCTCTGCGTTCTCTGTGTCTCTGTGGTTCGATAAAAACAACACTGGAATTTCATACTGATAAGCAGCAAACCAATCTTCACGAGTCGTAATGTCGCGTATTTCCAAATTAAAAGAAATACTTGTAATTTGTTCTAGTTTTTCTTGTAAACCTTCACAGAGATGGCAACCGGGTTTACTGTATAATATTAACTGCATTTTTAAGTGTAATCTCCATTATAATAACAACTGTATTATATATAAAACTGTATTAAGCCTTTATGGATCTAAAAATCTTTTAAGATTAGCTGCATCTGGAATATGTTAATAGGACTTACGCATTGACAGGATCAACCAAATATGAGGTATAGATTTCAGGCTTTTTAACGTGATTTTTTAATGATTTTTGAGCGATAGCGAAGCGCTGCTGCAAGCAGTTCGCTATTGATCGGAAGTTAATCGACAAAAGCCTGAAACGACGGATTTTGGTTCATGCACATCATGGTGAATTTGTACAGTGCGTAAGTCCTAGTTAAATAACCGTGACGCGATTGGAAAGCTTCAGTTGTTGAGGATAAAATTCCTGAAGATATCAGTTTAGAGAGTTTAGAAAATCCTCAAGGCTTGTTATAACAAAAGGCTCAAAAAAATGGTTTTGATATTCCTACATATAGGACTATTCAAGAAACTGGACAAGATTACGAAAAAGAATTTACTGTTCAAGTTGAAATAAATGGTAAAATCTACGGGCTGGGAAAAGGCAAGAACAAGAAAGAAGCAAAAAAACAAGCAGCGATAAATGGTTTGCGTAACCTAAACTGAATGTCAGCACCGACTGGGAATAAATTCCCAGTCTCATAGATGAAGTGATCTAAAGATGACTAAATAGAGAGAATAAGCTGTTGTTCCTTTAACTTGAATAATTAATACAAACAAGATGCTTGTGCTACTGTAACTTCAGATTTTTTAATTATACAGTTTAGCTGCACATCAGCTTATTTTTAACTTTAGTTAACTTTATTGTAGAGGCGGCTAGGCTTGTGGTATAATAAAATTAAATATACATTTAATATAGTAACTAAATATGGAAAAATTCAAGATAGAAAACGAATCAAAAAATTTATATGAGCAAGATTTTTATCTTTGGCTACAAACCACAGCCAATTTATTAGAAAGCAATAAATTTGATGAATTAGACATTAAAAATTTAATAGAAGAAATCAACAGCATGGGTAGAAGCGAGAAAAAGGAATTAAAAAGCCGTTTAATCACATTAATTGAACATTTGTTAAAACTGGAATATTGGCAGTTAGAAAAAGAAAATAATGCTAGAGGATGGCGAAATACAGTTGCGGAACAAAGATTACAAATAGAATTAACTCTGGAAGATAGTCCGAGTTTAAGAAATATGCTAGATGATATTTTTGAAGAATGTTATCAAAAAGCTAGGCAATATATTCTGAAAAGATATCAATTATCACCTAATTTATTTCCTGAAAATCCTCCTTTCTCTGTTATAGATGTTCTTAATCCAGATTATTTACCATAATTTAACGAGAATAAACCAGAAATCTAAAAATCACATCCTGAAAATCCTTAAATCCTGAAAATCCTGATTCAGACAAAATTCATCAATGTTATTTTACATGGTTGTGAGTCAGAGACTCAATGACAGCATTCCCAGTCTGAGACTAGGAACGAGAATATCAATTCTTTAGTTTATATAAAATCACATTTAAGTTATCCAAATACCTTTCTAAGATAGAAGTAGTGGCTAAAAACCGCTATAGGCAAAATCCCAGGAAGTAACCAAAATGACTCAAGTAGCAGAAACGTTAGATTTATCCAGTGATAAAGCCTTAGACCGAGATTGTACAACCTTATCCCGTCATGTCCTCCAACAACTCCAGAGTTTTGGACCAGAAGCACAGGATTTGAGTGCGTTAATGAATCGCATCGCCTTAGCTGGTAAACTGATTGCACGACGGTTTACCCGTGCAGGTTTAATGGAAGATGTTCTGGGTTTCACAGGGGAAGTGAATGTCCAAGGTGAATCTGTGAAAAAAATGGATGTCTATGCTAATGAAGTGTTTATTTCCGTATTTAAGCAAAGTGGCTTAGTTTGTCGCTTGGCTTCGGAAGAAATGGAAAAACCCTATTACATCCCCGAAAACTGCCCTATTGGACGTTATACCCTATTATATGATCCCATTGATGGTTCATCTAACACAGATATTAACCTCAGTTTAGGTTCAATTTTTTCCATCCGTCAACAAGAAGGAACAGACTTAGATGGTGAAGCTAAAGACTTATTAAATCATGGACGGAAACAACTAGCAGCAGGTTATATTCTTTATGGACCAAGTACCATGCTGGTTTACAGTATTGGTAAAGGTGTACATTTCTTTACCCTTGATCCCAGTTTAGGAGAATTTATTCTCACAGAAGAAAACGTGAAAATTCCTGAACATGGTGCTGTTTATAGTGTTAATGAAGGAAATTTCTGGCAGTGGGAAGAATCATTTAGAGAGTATATTCGTTATGTGCATAAGACAGAAGGTTATACTGCCCGTTATAGTGGGGCGATGGTCAGCGATATTCACCGAATTTTAGTACAAGGTGGTGTATTTCTCTATCCGGGTACATTACAAAAACCAGAAGGTAAGTTACGACTACTTTATGAAACTGCACCCTTGGCATATTTGATAGAACAAGCTGGAGGGCTTGCTACCACTGGAACAGAGGATATTTTGGATGTAGTCCCCAAACAACTGCACCAACGCACACCATTAATTATTGGTAGTCAACAGGATGTAGCTAAAGTCGAGTCATTTATTCAAAAAGGTCAGTAGCCAAAATCCAGTAAAAGCATTTAGTATGGCCAGTAATCGAAGCTAAACATTGGCACATTGGGATTGGAATGCAGGACTAGCAATGTTTGTATGTGAAGTAAAAAATACACTCAATTAAACTATTTCCTGGTCAAGAAACGCCGAATTATTTGATTGATAAATTCTTTTCTCCCTCTTTTCTTCCCTCTTCCTTCGTGTACTTTGCGTACTTTGCGGTTCATTCATATAAATTGGCGCTTCTCCATCAAGAAATTAGGATGAGTAAACTTCTCAACTTCACAAAAAACAATGTTAATAGGAGTTAAAAAATAGTTATGGCAACCAATCATTTATTAGAGATTAAAAACCACGGTCAAAGTATCTGGATGGATAATTTAAGCCGTGACATTATTCAATCTGGGGAACTGCAAAACCTGGTAGAAAATCAAGGAATCTCTGGTATTACCTCCAACCCAGCCATTTTTGAAAAAGCAATTACTGGTAATGCCATTTATGATGCTGACATTGAAGCGGGGATGCGTGCTGGTTTACCCACATACAAAATTTATGAATCTCTGGTTTTTGCAGATATCCGCAATGCTTGTGATATTCTGCGCCCTGTGTATGATGCGACCAAGGGACTGGATGGTTATGTGAGTATTGAAGTTCCTCCCACCATCGCCCATGATACCCAAGCTACAATAGATGAAGCCCGTCGCTATTGCCAAGAAATTGGGCGGGAAAATGTGATGATTAAAATTCCGGGAACTGATGCTGGTTTACCTGCTGTAAAGGCGACAATAGCCGCAGGAATTAACGTTAACATTACCCTGTTATTTGCAGTAGAAAGCTATGTAAATGCAGCTTGGGCTTATATTCGGGGTTTAGAAAAACGGGTAAATGAAGGTCAGGACATTAGTAAAATTGCTTCAGTAGCCAGCTTTTTCTTGAGTCGGATTGATACCAACATTGATGCTAAGATTGATGCTAAATTGCAGAAAGGCGTTGATGATATTAACCACGAAGCAAGATTGAGGGCAGTCAGAGGAAAAATTGCGATCGCTAATGCAAAAATCGCCTATCAAGAATATCAAAATATAATTGCCAGTGATAGGTGGCAAGCATTAGCAGCTAAAGGGGCAAAAGTGCAACGTCTCCTTTGGGCAAGTACCAGCACCAAAGACCCCAGTTACAGCGATGTCATGTATGTTAACGAATTAATCGGACATGACACAGTAAACACTCTACCACCTGGGACTATTAAAGCCTGTGCTGATCATTGTCATGTGAGCGACAGTTTAGAAACAGGAGTTGCAGAAGCTCATAACCTCATCCAAAGCTTAAAAGATCCTGACATCAACATCAATATTGAAGCAGTGATGTCAGAACTACTTGTAGAGGGTATTGACAAGTTTGTTCAGCCCTTCCAGTCCCTAATGAACTCTTTAGAAGAGAAACTCAAGGTATTGTCACCAGTATAGGGGATTGGGGACTGGGGACTAGGGACTGGTGACTGGGGACTGGGGACTGGTGACTGGTGACTGGGGACTGGTGACTGGGGACTGGGGAGATGGGGAGGTTGATAACGCAATCACCAATCATGAATCCCCCAATCACCAATTACCAATCACTAATCCCCCAATCACCAATTACCCATCACTAATCCCCCAATCACCAATCACCAATTACCAATCACCAGTCACCAACCTAAAATCCAAAATCTAAAATCCAAAATCCTTATGGTCAGTCTGTTAGAAAATCCCTTGCGGGTTGGTCTCCAACAACAAGGGATGGCCGAACCCCAAATTATTGTTATCTTTGGCGCGTCAGGGGATTTAACCTGGCGTAAACTCGTACCTGCATTATTTAAACTCCGTCGGGAAAGACGCATTCCCCCAGAAACTACCATTGTTGGTGTTGCCCGTCGTGACTGGACCCATGACTACTTCCGGGAACAGATGGAAAAAGGAATGCGGGAAGCTCACAGCAAAGTTGAACTGGGAGAACTCTGGCAAGACTTTTCTAAGGGTTTATTTTACTGTTCCGGTGATATTGACAACCCCGAAAGTTACCAAAAACTGAAAAACTTCCTCGCTGAACTCGACCCCCAACGGGGAACACGAGGAAATCGGATGTTTTACCTTTCCGTTGCGCCCAACTTCTTCCCCGAAGCTATTAAACAGCTAGGTTCAGCGGGAATGTTAGACGATCCCTACAAAAACCGTCTCGTTATTGAAAAACCCTTTGGGCGTGATTTAGCATCAGCGCAAAGTCTCAACCAAGTAGTGCAGAAGGTTTGTAAAGAAAACCAAGTTTACCGCATTGACCACTACTTAGGTAAGGAAACAGTACAAAACCTGTTAGTGTTCCGTTTTGCCAATGCCATTTTTGAACCATTATGGAATCGGCAATTTGTGGATCACGTACAAATCACCGTTGCTGAAACCGTAGGTGTAGAAGACCGGGCGGGATATTATGAAAGTGCCGGTGCGCTACGGGATATGCTGCAAAACCACCTCATGCAGTTGTATTGTTTAACCGCAATGGAAGCACCTAACTCAATGGATGCTGACAGTATCCGTACAGAAAAGGTGAAAGTATTACAAGCCACTCGTTTAGCAGATGTCAATAACCTGTCCCGTTCTGCCATTCGCGGACAATATAGCGCCGGTTGGATGAAAGGAGAAAAAGTCCCTGGATATCGAGAAGAACCGGGAGTTGATCCTAATTCCACCACACCCACTTATGTAGCAATGAAATTTGTGGTGGATAACTGGCGTTGGCAAGGTGTACCTTTCTATCTGCGGACAGGGAAACGGATGCCGAAAAAAGTCAGTGAAATTTCCATCCATTTCCGGGAAGTACCTTCCAGAATGTTCCCATCCGCCGCATTACAAGCAAACGCCAATATTTTGACAATGCGGATACAACCAAATGAAGGTATTTCGCTCCGTTTTGATGTGAAAATGCCCGGTGGAGACTTCCGCACCCGTTCCGTGGATATGGACTTTACTTATGGTTCATTTGGGATTGAGGCCACATCTGATGCGTATGATCGCCTGTTTTTAGATTGTATGATGGGCGACCAAACATTGTTTACCCGGTCTGACGAAGTAGAAGCTGCTTGGCGTGTAGTGACACCTGCGCTCTCTGTTTGGGACTTACCCGCAGATCCCGCTACTGTTCCTCAGTATGAAGCGGGTACTTGGGAACCAGCAGAAGCTGAATTATTAATCAACCAAGACGGCCGCCGTTGGCGCAGACTTTAAGGGGTGACTGGGGACTGGGGACTGGGGACTGGTGACTGGGTAAGAGTTTTTCCCAATGCCCCATGCCCCATGCCCAATGCCCCATGCCCCATGCCCAATTATTAATCCAAAATCCAAAATTATGGTAACTGAAGCTTCTACAATTTATTCTCTCCAAGCCCCTAAAGATGTGTGTTTGACTGATATTGAAAACGAACTCAGTCAAATTTGGCAAAGTTATGGTATTCAAGGAGAAGAAGGCGGTTTACCTGCTGCTACCCGTGCTGCAACATTTACCCTAGTGGTTTATGAACCAGAAGAAACCCAGTATTTGTTAGCCGCTATTGGTGTTTATAACGGTCCTATTGATGGGATTTTGGGACCCCAAACCCAAACTTCACTGCGGGAACTACAGAAAAAACACGGACTTCCAGAAAGCGGTATTCCCACACCGGAAACGATCAAGGTTTTACGGGAAGAATATTTTAAACTTCAGCACAGTGGGGAACATGGAGCTAGTCATGGTGCGGCGATGGGCTATACTTACAGTCCTACCAGTCCCACTATTGCTGATGAAATTGCTTTGCGTAACCCTTGCCGGATTATTGCTTTATGTCCCATTGCGGGGGAAGATGAGGGTGTAAAGGCGCAGGTTTCTGCCTATTGTCCTATTCAAAAGCAGTCTTCTAGTACATTAATTTGTTGCGAATACATTACCTTAACTGGTACTGCTGCGGCTTTGGAACGTATTGGGGGTATGATTCCCGCTTTGTTAATTGGTGGTTTGCCTAAGTTTTTATGGTGGAAAGCTACTCCTGATTCTCAAAATCCTTTGTTTAAGAGATTGGCGGCAGTTTGTAATAATGTAATTGTTGATTCTTGTAATTTTAATGCTCCTGAAAGTGATTTATTAACTTTACAAGATTTGGCAGATACAGGAGTTCCTTTAGCTGATTTAAATTGGCGACGTTTATCTGCATGGCAAGAATTAACAGCAGAAGCTTATGATGCTCCCCAACGTCGTGCAGCTTTGAGAGAAATTGATCGGGTAAATATTGATTATGAAAAAGGCAATGCCGCCCAAGCTTTATTATTTTTAGGCTGGTTAGCGAGTCGCTTGGAATGGCAACCTGTTTCTTACAGCAAAGAATTTGGTGATTATGATATTACCAATATTGTTTTTGTGTCGAAAGATCAAAGACAAATTAATGCAGAGTTAGCAGGTGTTCCTGTTGCTGATATTGGCGAAATTGTTGGTGATTTGATTGCTTTGCGTTTGAGTTCTACTAATCCTCAAGCTAATTGTGGTACGGTAATTTGTTCTGAAACCGGCGGTTGTATGCGGATGGAAACTCAAGGTGGCGCTCAATCTGCTGGTTTATTTCAACAAGTTAGTTCTCTTGCTGAACAAAAGCCGGAATATTTATTAAGTCAGCAGGTGCAACGTTGGGGGCGTGAGGCTTTGTTTGAGGAAAGTTTATCGGTGATTACGAAAACTATTAAGTTGGGTTAGTTTTCATCTCGTTTATCTCGTTCCTAGTCTCTGACTAGGAATGCTTTTTTGAGGCTCTGCCTCTTTTTTTGTCTGAATCAGGATGTCCAGGATTTTAGGATTTTCAGGATGATTTTTTATTGAACCACGAAGACACGAAGAAACGAAGGAAGAGAGGAAGAAGAGGGTTTTTTAGAGAGATGGTTTAAACAACTAAGAATCCTCAGAACTTCTAGAAACTATCTCTATCAATGCCCAAATAGGTGTTATTAGTGATGTTTAAACAACAATCAGTCCTCAGAACTTCTAGAAACTCGAGTACCAGTACGTTCTGTTTAAATAAAGACTCGACATATTGAGTTTAAACAACAATCAGTCCTCAGAACTTCTAGAAACATGAAACTATCACCCATAGACGACTGCTTACGCTAGTTTAAACAACAATCAGTCCTCAGAACTTCTAGAAACTATGTCTTTTAATAGTTGCGTAGGGTCAGACTGCTGTTTAAACAACAATCAGTCCTCAGAACTTCTAGAAACTAAATGCCGGGTTCTTATCTTAGAGGATCAGTATCGTTTAAACAACAATCAGTCCTCAGAACTTCTAGAAACCCCGCCCATTGAGATCCTTAATTAGCCTAAGTTTCAGAGCCATATTTGGCGGACCTGATCAAAAAGTCCATTTCAGCCGCTAAAGAGCATTTAAAATCTGAGGCTTGAAGTGCTGAAACCCTTAAATTGTCTAGGTTCTGAGGTTTTGGCAGATCCCCGGCATTTTTAGCCGAGCTTGTGGTTTGCCAAAAATTAAGTTGTTCCTGCCATATTTCTGGACAGTCTACGGGGATAGTCACCACACCCCTTGCTTCTGGGTTTAAATCCAAAGATCAAAACTTACAAGCCATAGATTAATCACTTAATCACCCGCCCAAACTGCGGTAATCTAATAATAATTGAAATAGATTACTTTGTCAACTTTTTCTTTTTAAATCTCTTGGGTTTTTGATACTGTAATTTTGTTAAATTATATTTCACCTCTCCCACTTCAAAGCCTCCATGTTGTTTATGATTTCTGGCAGCATTCACATCAGCTTGCTGCAATTTTTCAAATAAACTACATTCGGGATTTTTGCAAATAAACTCATGTTGAGAAACCCTTTCTCCCTTCTGCTGACAACAATGGCAAAGCTGAGAACTATAATTAGCAGAAGGTTCATTAAATTTTCCGCCTTTTTTCTCAACTTTCTCTTTAGTTTTTGCCTCCAAATCACTCAAACAACGCTGTCTCATGATCCAATTTAATCCACGTTTGGCAGATGCTCCATTGTGGGCATATCCTACCCCCTCTGGTAAGGCTTGAGGTTCAACTTGTTTGAGTAAGTTCTTAATTTTGGTATCTTCCCAGCATACATATCTATAGGTTCTAGCAATGCGGGTAGAAAGTTTATGATTAAAACAATTAGCAGAGTTAGCACCTTTTTCATGCAGTCTACTAATTTGCGCTTGTAACTTAATTTCGTTTTTGGTTTTTGGTCTTTCTCCTTTGTTTTCTGCGGCTTTCCATTGGGCATCATTAATATCTTTTATTTTGTTTAATTCTGATTGTAATTCCTCAATATGAATAGATATCCTTTCTCTAGTTATATTAGGCATAAACAAAGCCCCGTGATCTGTGGAAATAACCGCATTTACTCCCGGATCAATACCTACAGATAAATCTTTAACATCATCAAAATATGATGATTTGATTTGCTCAGAAACTTCATTATATTTACTCAAAATCTCCTGATATTCTTGACTTTCTTCTCCATATTCTTTTTTCACTTTTGGTAATTGTTTATCTAGTTTAGATTTTTCTTCCTGGAGAGGATGGGCAACTACAATATTTAGATAATATCCAGAAGGTTTTTTACTCAGGGTATAGGTTCTAGGACTGATATTTTCTAGGTTTAATCTTTGCAACCAATTTCTATCTATGACTTTTACTTCACCTATTCCTGAAATACTCACAGTGTTCTTTTCCGGGTTGATCCGGTTTGGTGGTTTTTGGTTATTGGATAATGTGGTTAATTTCCGTTCTTTATCTTTGAATTTTACCTTGCGTCTTTCTGGTAATTTCGGATCTAGAAACGCATTCCAGGAAACTTCAAAAAATTTCATTGTTCCCCCGATATAATCAGTAGGTACTGTTAAAGGGGGTAGATTTTCTGCGCTTCTGATACTGTTTAACCCATCTAAATTATCGAGTTTTTTTACATCAACTAATTCTCTACCTGCAAATTTACCACCAGGAAAGGTTTTATAACTGTGGGGTGTGGGTTTAATAGGTTGATAAGGATGTTTACCAGGAACTAATTTAGAACCTTTTTTATGTATAATTTCCCCTTTTTTATTTTTCAGGGGGATATTAATATTTTCATCTCTCACCCAACGCGGACCACCAATAGCAATTCTACAAGATAAGCCTTCATAACCACTATTACCCAAGAGTAAGGGAACTGGTATAATACCATCTAAATCAAAAGGCAACCAACGAGAAAAAATCTCAAATTTATTAATTAAATCCTTTTGTTTCTCCGTTAACTTAGGTTGTTTTTCACCATATTTGTGGCTATAGAAATCTAAAACTAATTGTTTTTGTTCGGGTTTTAATTTATCGAGGTTTTCTTTGGTTTTATCTAAGAGTTGTTGCTGTTTTTTTGCCCATTCATACCATTTGATACAATGATTGTGAAACTGGTTAGCTAGGGCTAAATTCCAAAACCATTCTAGTTGATCTATATATTGATTAAAAATTTCTTCTTGTTGTGTAGATAATGATACCTTGATTTTGATTGTTTTCATATTTGCATCCGTTTATAATCAGGACTTACGCAAAAGGAAACGAAAGTAGGGGTAATTCATGAATTACCCCTACGCAAGAATAAGGTTTTCAGTCACATCTTGCGTAAGTCCTAATAATTTTATAATTTGGTTCGGCAATTTTGGCGATCGCCTGATCATTCATCACATACAAATTTACAAAATAGCTGTTTAATAGCTGAGACTGTGCAGTTACTCAACCTGTGTATTTACAATACTACCTTCATTAAATCACAATTATAAGTCAATAGTATGTAGAATTTACTTAACTTATGTTACATTTGTATTTCTATCAATGAAGATAAATTAAGAAAAATTACGTAAACTTAACACACCACAAAATCCCCAACTTCCAAAGATATAGTTGGTAGCCAATATTTTATGATTGATTCAAATTAGGTCAAAATATGAAATATTAATAATATCAATTACCTTCAGGAGTCTGTCATTAGTGTCAGAAAAAATCCATTCTCGATATGCGGATGGAACACCAGTTTATCAAAGTCAAAGACCTCCAAGATTTGGTGAACCCATAGCCGATCCTTTAGCTCAAGGAGGGCATTCTAGATTAAGATGGGATCAATACCATCAAAGAGTTTATCAAGCTAGAGAATTTGATACCAATGGTCAACCAGTGCGAGACATTGACTTTACCAGTCCTACATATCCTAATGGTACACCCCGTCCTGATCATTTACCACCCCCTCATCAACATCTTTGGCTTGCTAATATAACAGGTGGTACTCCCACTCGTAGTAAACAACCAAAACCCCTATGAATAAACCAGAAAAATCTGCACTTACTCTAGTTATTAACCCAGAAGAAACAATAGAAAATCGCGTTTTCTTGATAGTAGATTATCTCGCTAAAACCTATCCTCAATCACAATGGAAAATTACCGAAATAGATGCAACAGGATTATCAGGAAATTGTTTAACACAGACTCTTAATAACCAACAAAATACCACAATTTATGCTCAAGAATTTTTACAAATTATTCAAGAAAATGGACAAATTATAGATTTAGAAGCAACTTTAATTAAAAATCATCAAGAACAGCAAGAAATTATTACTATTTTGATCAGAGATGGTTATTCTATAGATATTTTAGGCTGTACAGAATTATTACCTGTTAATGTCTTAAAAGATTTTATTCTAGTTGACCCTCATCTATTTGACAGTGAAGAAACTCATTTGAATTTACCAGATATGCAGCAACTAGAATTATATTCCCAAACCACTAAAATCTAACAACAATAAAATTAGAGAAAGCCAAATGCAAAATGATGAATAATATCACATATATCCCCAACTTCTCAAAGAAATCGGGGATTTAAAAATTGCGTCTTTGCGTGAGGTATATTCAAACCTCATCCGGGTTAACCCCCAACTCCCGCAACCGTTCCGCTAAACGTGCCGCTTTTTGCTGTTCCTGTTCCAACTGAGACGTTAACTGCTGGGTTTCCGTAGTTAGCTGTACACATTTTTCCCCACTATGTAACAACAAGTTCCCCTGTAAATCCCACCAGCGCAACCAGGGAGCTTGCATATTATTATACTGTCCTTCCCAAATTCCCAACTCTACACCTAACGGTAAAATCGGATAATGCCCCCTTTCATTAGCTGGTAATAATTCATAACGTCCATTCACTAAATGATACACTTCGACACTGGCTTTCTGGACTTCATAAATACCATAAAACGGTACTCTAATTGCTTGTTCATACACCCAAAACTTACCATTAAAAGGTGTTTTATCCCTTTCTTCTGTACCATCCCCAGACACAAATTCTAAAACTATCAAAGGTGCTATATATTCCTGCCACAATACGTAGGAACGGCGGAATTTACCGTTTAACATTGGTGGTACATTAGCTACATAAAACCAATCTGGTGCTTCCGCGCCTTTTTCCAGTGGTTCGGTTAAACGCCAATAAATACCGCAGTCTTGACCGATCGCATATTGTCCATCAGGATGTATTTTTTGCAAGGTGCTATTGATGGAGTCTGTTAGTAAGATGCTTTGGGGATGTTCTTGAAAATTTTTCACAAATGTTCCATCCGACTCTGGTAACTCAGTGTGGTCGGGAAGATGGGTAATATCTATGTCAGCAGGTTTCGCAAGAGTCATAAAACTGGGAATAGGGGTTAAAGACTCGATCGCCTCTATTGTAGTTAAATATTATGATATGGATGGACGATCGCCTTTTTTTAGGATGGCGCGTGATAACTGATAGCTGACAACTGACAACTGACAACTGATAACTGATAACTGATAACTGATAGCTGAAAACTAAACCTTTGCTTCCAAAGACTTCAGTAGCTCAGTATTAACACCAGATTCACGAGTTAAAGAAATCTTACCCGTGCGGGCAATTTCCCTTAAACCAAACTTTTGCAACACTTGGACGATCGCCACCATCTTCCCCGGATCTCCCACCAC
This sequence comes from Sphaerospermopsis sp. FACHB-1094, assembly GCF_014696195.1. Lineage (NCBI taxonomy): Bacteria > Bacillati > Cyanobacteriota > Cyanophyceae > Nostocales > Aphanizomenonaceae > Sphaerospermopsis > Sphaerospermopsis sp. FACHB-1094. The sequence goes on from NZ_JACJPT010000012.1 coordinate 57,389, forward strand.
TTCCAAAGTCAGAGAATCTTCCGCTACATCCACAACCCTAGCGCGGAAAATCTGAGCCAGTTCCACCACCTCAGAACGGTTGCTGCTGGTAGCATTCACCTTTAAAAGCATCAATTCCCTTTCTACACAAGGTGTCTCAGTAACATCCTGTACTTTCAGGACATTAACTAATTTATATAACTGCTTTGTGAGTTGTTCAATCACGCGATCGTCACCAGGTACAACCATCGTAATTCGGGAAACTCCACCCTGTTCAGCAGGACCGACAGCAAGGCTTTCTATATTAAAGCCACGACGGGCAAATAAACTAGAAATACGGGACAAAACCCCCGCTTCATCTTCAACAAGTACAGAAAGAGTATGTTTCATCTTCGCCAACACAGGCTAGGGAGTATAAAGAGATAAATGTAACATCAGCCATATCTCAGGGCTGCTTTAGACTGACTACGAAATAAAATTTTCGGTCTAAACCCTTATTTTAATACGCTTGTGACTCCTATCTAAATCAGGATTTCCAGGATTTAAAAGTGATTCTTTCTCGTTCCCATACTCTGTATGGGAATGAATGTAAGAAGGCTCTGCCTTCTATTAAATCAGAGTCAGAGACTCAATGACAGCATTCCCAGTCTGAGACTGGGAACGAGATTAAACGAGATTAAAACTACTGCAAATCTTAGCAGAGATAGATGTTACTGGCTTTTTAAAGTTTTATACTGATATGTGAGAACCACTTTACCAGGAGAAAATCGTTTATGAGTTGGTTAAAAAGACTGTTTGGAATGGAAAAACCAGAAAACGCAAAAGTAAACCCAACTCCACAAGCAGCAGCTACCGCTGACAAAATCCCTCCAGAACGTATAGGATTAAATGGCGAATATGATCAAAGCGGTTTAGCTAAAAGAGTCGCATTAGCCTTTGATCAAGATTCAGAACTTGCAGATTGCGATCGCCTCTGGGTAGCTCAACTAGGTAGCACCGTGGTATTAAAAGGTGAAGTTCCCAGTCAGAAAATTCTCAACAAAATGGTTTCTGTCGCTCGTTCCGTTAATGGTGCTACTAATGTAACCTCTGAGCAAGTTAAAGTTGGGTAATTGGTGATTGGTGATTGGTGACTGGGGACTGGTGACTGGTGATTGGTGACTGGTGACTGGTGACTGGTGACTGGTGACTGGGTAATCAATTTTATTTTTCCCTATCAACTATCAACTATCACCTATTCCCCATTCCCCATTCCCTAATCCAATTTAAAATTACCTCATTCACCTTTTCCGGTGCTTCATCATGGGGACAGTGACCTACATCTTCTAAATACAAAACTTCTAATTTTTCATTGTATTTAGCAAACTCACTGGCCAAGTTTGGGGGAACAAATTTATCTTTTCGCCCCCAAATCAATAACATAGGAATTGTTAAGTTTGGTAATATTTCCTTGACACTAGGACTAAATTCTGCACCTATAGAAGATTTAAACAAAGCAATAAAAGCACGGGTAGAGCCTCTGTCCTGTGGAGGTCCTGCTAAAATATCTATCAATTCATCCGTAATGGCTTCGGGGTTTGTATAGGCAAGACCAGCCCAACGTTTTAATACTTCTGGTTTACGCACAAAATTAAACAGAGGTTTCAGCAGTAAAGGCGAAGCAATCATACTTTTCATACCCCTAACCACTGGATGTAAAAAAGCAGGAAGGGCTTCTTGTTCCAAAGTGGGATCAGGTAAACTCATCATCACCACACCCGCTACCATATCAGGATAGGTAGCAGCCGCAACTAAGCTGATTAAAGAACCAACAGAATTACCTATTAATACCACTGGTTGACGGATAAATGCCTGCCAAAAGTCATAAACCTGTTCTACCCAAAGTTTGACACTGTAATTAGCCGGAGCTTTTTCAGAAGCACCAAAACCCAGCATATCTAAAGCGTAAACCGTATGATGTGTACCTAAAACTTCTAAATTATGTCGCCAATGACCAATGGAAGCACCAAAACCATGTAGTAAAATTAAAGGTGTGGTATTTTGGTAATTGTAAGTAGGCCGGATGTAGGTATAGCGAATTTGCCAACCTCTCCACAGCCAATCTCTTTGATTACCTAGCCGCTGCTGCCAAGATAACGTAGTAGTCACAAACTCTTTCCTGGAAAACTGTAATTTAAATTAACTATTGTAGGAAATCTGAACAAAGTTAGTAGAATAACAAATACAACAGATTAACCAAATGTTGTTTGAATTAGCTAACCTAAAGATATGCACTCATTTTTCCATTGTGAGTCATTTACGTATTTTGCCTTTATTGGCATAGCAAATAAAACTAAGTAAACCAAAGCCAAGCCAAATCCTTAACTAAAAAAGCTCCCAAAAATCATAATGCCTGTGATTGAGAAAAAAAGAACTCGCGATCTGCCCCAAATTAACGAACGCATTCGCTTCCCGAAAATTCGAGTCATTGACACTGATGGCGGCCAATTAGGAATTATGCCGCCCCATGAAGCACTAAAGTTAGCAGAAGAAAAAGAACTAGACTTAGTGCTACTCAGTGACAAAGCCGACCCGCCGGTATGTCGAATCATGGACTACGGGAAATATAAGTTTGAGCAGGAGAAAAAGGCGCGGGAAGCCCGGAAGAAGCAGCACACGGCTGACGTGAAGGAAGTAAAGATGCGCTATAAGATTGAAGAACACGACTATAATGTGCGCGTCAAGCAAGCTGAACGCTTCCTCAAAGATGGTGATAAAGTCAAAGCTACTGTGATGTTCCGGGGTCGAGAAATCCAACACAGTGACTTAGCAGAGGATTTGCTAAAACGGATGGCTACAGATTTAGAACCGTTTGGTGAAGTACAGCAAGCGCCAAAGAAAGAAGGGCGAAATATGATGATGCTAATTTCACCCAAGAAGTAATCATTCCTGGATTGTAAGGTGTAGAGGAGGCAGGGGAGGCAGGGGAGGCAGGGGAAGCAGGGGAGGAAAGAGAAGTTAATAACCCAGTCCCCAGTCCCCAGCGATGCACTGAGCTTGTCGAAGTGTCCCCAGTCCCCAATCACCAATCACCAAACTGTAAATTTATTTCAAAATGATAGTCCTGACTGCTGAGTGGGAAAAATAATACTCAGTTGTTCAGGACTTTTACTATTTAGTAACTGCTGTTACTGTTATCCTAAATACTTAGGGTTTGCTGATAGCGTAGCGTGGCGTTAGCCATATAAATCCGAAAACTTTACAGGTTTTGACTTGTACTGAGCGACTTGTACTGAGCCTGTCCTGAGCCTGTCCTGAGCCTGTCCTGAGCCTGTCCTGAGCCTGTCCTGAGCGGTGTCGAAGGGCGGTGTCGAAGGGCGGTGTCGAAGGGCGGTGTCGAAGGGCGGTGTCGAAGTAAGTCGAAGTGCTTTCAAAAAGTGCATCGCACCAGGGATGGTGATGCCATTATTTCTATTGAGCTTGTCCGTAAACTTATCAACCAGGGAAATTTGCTCTCTGACTGGTGTTTAGCTTGCTGTTTTCATTTTGCTCAAGCTGCTTACGTGCGACTGACAACGACGGAAATTTTGACAAATTTGCGCCATCCTACAGGTTTTGTCAGAGAAGCAGTGATTTCATACTTGAGTGTGGTTTCCCAGCGAGTGCTGCAAGAAATTCTACCCCATTTGCAAACAGACCCCCATCCACTTGTGGCCGCTCAAGTCAAGAAGTTAATAGCAAAATATAACAAGAGTCAGTAGTTAGGAGGCAGGAGGCAGGAGGAAATAAGTAGGGTTTGCGGAAAAAGTCAAAGACTTTTCACCCTATCTAAATAGTTTGTTTGGTGTAAATTTTCCTTTTTTGGGGCAGTATTCAGAACAATTCATAGCTTCTTCTGTGAGAACTATATCAGGTCTCACTGCACACTTCAAATAATGGTTATTTGAGAAAAATTTACAGTTTTTACAGGGAACTTGATGTAAACCATTGACACTAAAAGCTATTTTATTGTCTGCATGAGAACGAAGTTTTTGGACAATAAACAGAAAAATTGCCCAAATAAATACAAAGCTGAGTGGACTTAAAGCTATTGCTAAATCGGAGATGTTTAATCCTTCCTGTTGCGCGTATTCCGGTTGACTTTCGGTTTGTGTTAAACCATGAAAGGTTTTATTTAACGCTACCTTATCTACCTGATGTTGTAATATGTCTTCAATATACATATTATTTACCTGCTCTATATAATACGCTTTCTCAGCAATTTGTGAAAAATTAGATTATTTATTTCAATTATAGGTGTAACAAAATAAAACCTTGGCTATCTCTGTCGATAGGTTTGCTTGTAAATATCTGAATGTATATCCAAGGTAAGAAATTGACAAAAATTACAAATTAATGCAGCCGTAGGGACAGAGTGTTAAAATAATTCTGGGGATAGAGGAATAATGTCAAAAATTGTCTATTTGAATTAGACAAATAATCTCTTGGTCAATTAAATTGATGTTAAAATAATTAGGGCTTGCTGAATAAACCTAAAACCTTGATATATCAAAGGTTAGAGGCTGATAAACACAGAAATTAGTGCAAGGGTTTTGAAGGGTATACCGGAAAAAGTGTGCATTTTTTGGGATTTCAAGAGATGGCAAAGAAATTTTCAAATCTCCTCCTGACTCCTGACTCCTGACTCCTGACTCCTATGCCCTCACGGAAAGACTTTCTCAGCAACCCCTAATTATAGGATCGGGAAATATGAACTTGCTGTTTTTCCAAAGGATTCCTGTAACTGCATTAGTATTACTTTGGCTGGCTTACAATCTGCTAGGATGGTATTTAGCAGCGCATCAGATTGTTTGGTTAGTAGGAGCTTTTGTGGCGGCGATCGCTATAGCTATAGTCAGAAAAAGTAATTCTTGGTTAGAAAATCTTTTAGTTTTTGGTTCTCAAACTTTAGTTGTCGTCTTGGTTCTCAGTGCATCCATCGCTTTAATAGCAATTTGGTCAATTTTATTCAGCATATTTCTTATCCCATTAGCAACCACGTTGTTAGCTGATTTAGAAATGCGTTTTTCTGGATTTAGCAAAACCTATTCTTTTTGGATTTTAACATTTATTGCTATCTCAGGTTTAGCTGTTGGTGAGATGATAGACATCCTCATTTTTCCCAGTATTAAATACTAAATTTGATAAGAAGTAGGGGCGAAGCATTCGGAAAATAACCTGGTCAGAAAATTGATAATTTGTTGCCCGAATGCTGATGCTTCCAGCACGCTTCGCGAACGCCCGTACAGGAGTCAGAATGTTTGCAAATTGTGGGTTTTATTCAACGCTTGCAAAATCTGACTACTGAAAGCTGATAGGTGACGGCTGAATGCTTACCTTTGCTTTATGTTTATTTTTTCTCTAACCGAGATTTTACATCTGCTGCAAAGTCTTCATATCTTCTCAAAGGAGTTACTTCTACTTGTACATTTTGACCCATTTTTTTCATGATAGGTAAATCTAAGAGAATTTGATCCAGTGTGTCAGGTGTGGGAACATCAACAATAACAATTACTCGACGAGTTCCCACACATTTCCACAAATCTACAACAATTCCTGCTTGCTTTGCTTGTAGTGCTGCATCTGCTTCTTCACTCCAAATGGTAAAGAGTTCTTGCTGTGTCATGTCGTCGGGGTATTCAACGTGAAAATCTAAGTGATATAGCATGATTAATTTTCCTAAATTTGGTTAATTACAATTAATAAAATACTATAGATTCAGGTTTCGCGCAAAGTGTTATGATAATTTTAATTCACAGAAGTTCTAAAAGATTCCAAATAACCTACTAGACAATCTGGGGTGTCCGCATATTGGGACAAATTAGAAATTAGTGTTGTTTCCCGCAAATTTAAGGTGATTTTTATTTTTTTAGTAAAATACTTGGGATTGCCTTTATTTGCTTCTTCAATTAGTTTTTGAATAACTTTGAATAAAAAATAAATCTCAAATTTACCTCTAAAACTTTTTTGATGTTCTTGTAAACCTAGGTGATTTTGCTTTAAGTCTAGTTCTTCTTGAGTAACAGTAATTGCTTTGGTAAATTGAGTATATAAATCATTAATGCTATAGTTACTTGTGATATTATCTAAATCTATCTGTACTAACTTGGAGATATCAAGACCAGATAACTTCAAATCTGTTCTTTTTTCTCGTTGACAAGCTATCCAAATATTTAAAAGTTCAACTGCATCATGAAATTCTTTCTGAAGTTTTATATAAAGGTTTTTACAGTTATTAAAATCAATATCTGATTCAGACAGCTTAAATTCACTTCTCAGAATTTCACAAAAACTATTAATAGATGTATAGAAATTTTCTATTGAGTAACAAGGAGTTTCATATATTCCAGTTATTTCTGTATTTTTTATTGATATATCAAAATCTCTGTCTATAAAGTATGCTGCTCTAACTTGAGAGTAAGTTTTGCGATTAGTAATAATTCGATGAATGTCTAAAACTCCTTGTTTTCCGTCACAACTAAAGTAAGAGTATTTTATTGGTCTGGCAATATTTCTGATTCTAATTCCATAATACTTCTTATCATCTTCACCTTCAAAGAAGCAGTATAGAGCAAATTCATCTTGTTTGTATTGTCGGGTAAATTCGGTAAATGCTACTACCGGTCTATTTCGAGCATTTCTAAGTTTAGCTACTGACATCTATTTTTCCGTGACAAAATCATCTAAGTCTATTGCATTTGTATCTAACTCATTATCAAAAATGAATGGTGAATGCGTGACAGCTAACAGCAGTTTACACTTACCTGATTTCAAGATATCAGGAAGTAATAATCTTTGCCATTCTAGAGAAAGAGAAAGCTCAGGTTCATCAAACAAAATTATGTATTCATCATCTGAGTCAAGATAAATTTTAGAAAACAAGGATATAATTTGTTTTTCACCAGAAGATAAATTTCTAATATCTATTGGTTGATGATTTTTTTCTTGAACTATCGAAATTTCTACACTTGTTTCATCATAGACAATACGTTTTTTATGTAGATATTTATTACAAACTTCGGCAAATTTTTTAATCGAATTATCTTTTTCTCTTTGTGGCTCATATAAGCCAAGCAGTTTAGATAAATAATAAACTAATTGATTATATTCGGGAGATTTTATTTTTCCTGAATTAACCAGTTCTTCTATTTTGTTTTTATCATTTTCAGGTATGTTATTTCCTATTTTATTTAATACTATATTTAAGGTTTCAGGTTGGATACTATCCCTCATTTCTTGAGTTGGTGTAGTAACTTCAACAAACTGAGTTAACATTTCACCATTTACTTTTGGTAATAATTCTAAAGTTGCATCTTTGATATTTTTTTCAATTCTATCAAATTTTGCAATTACATCGTCCATTCCAAACTGAATTAATCGCTCATCCTCTTTACCAAAATTTAATTCTTCATTACCTAAATTTTTTAGTTCTTCTTCAATCCTTCTATAAGTAGGGAAATATAATATTGATTCATGTAAATTTTCTCTAATATTTTTTTTAATATTGATTGAATTTTGCTCAATCATTGTTCTAGCAAAACCTTTTATAGTAGTAGCTGGTATTATAATATTTCCAGTAATATTTCCAGCCATACTAACATCTCTAAATGCTACAGAGTTAAATGTTTCAATTAAAGCAGAAGCAGTTAAATCACTTTTCTTAATTTCAACACTTACTCCAGATGCAAATTCAAGAACGACCGATTCAAAATCAATGGTAATTAATCTACTAAACTTACAAGATATTGAATAGTAAAGAGCATTTAAAATGGTAGTTTTACCAGAACCATTTTCAGCAATAAGAATAACAGCTTCTTTATCAAAAGGAATTTTCATATCCTTATAGCCGAATAAGCCATTGATAGAAAATGATTTCAAATTACTAAAATTAAGATGTTCACTTAACAGCATAATTATTGATTCTGACAATTTTTGACAATTTATAGCTGTGATTTTGAGACTATTTGTTGCTTAATTTATATAGTAACTCATCTTGATAAAAGAATGAATCACAACTTACAAATTATTTTAAACCGGTGGTATTCCTTCTTCTTCCACAGGACGAATAATAGCCGGCGCTGGTGTTATTTCTGGCTGAAAAATCGCCTGTAAAGCTTGTTCTAATGTCTGTGCCATGACAATGCGGTTTTCATAGGCAACAACTACCCTAACCAAAGTTGGTAAACTATTCTGGGTTGCTTCTAAATAAATTGGCTCAACATATAATAAAGATTGTTCAATGGGAACAATTAAAAGATTACCTTGTATTGCTCTTGATCCTTGACGATTCCATAATGAAATTTGTTGAGAAATTACTGGATCTTGGTTAATTCTAGCTTCTATTTGTTCTGGTCCATAAATTAAACGTTCTTTAGGAAAATTATAAAGCAGCAATTTACCGTAATTTTCTCCATCAGAACGCGCTGCTAACCAAGCAATTAAATTTGTTCTTTCTTTTGGTGTGTAAGGAAGCAATAAAATAAATTCTTCAAAAGGAACACCAGGAAGACTGGTAATTAAATAGTAAGGTTCAACTTGACGGGGTTCAGTTCCGTAAATTTCTTGGGGTATTTGCCATTGGTCTTCCCGGTTATAAAATACTTGAGGGTTAGTAATATGATAAATCATTAACCGCTCAGATTGAATTTTGAAAAAGTCTACCGGATAGCGAATATGACTAAGGAGATTAATAGGCATATTTGTTAGCGGTTGGAACATTTGCGGGAAAATTTTTGACCAAGCAATAATTAGCGGATCTTGAGGTTGAGCAACATAAAATCTGACAGTGCCGTTGTAAGCATCAATGACGATTTTAACAGAATTACGAATATAGTTAATACCGTCTTTATTTTGATCTGAGTAGGGATAATGACTGCTGGTAGTGTAAGCATCGACTATCCAATAAAGATAATTTTTTGCACCGGGAAATTGTTGATTTTTATCATCTGGGTTGGCATCAGCGGCAACTATATAAGGTTCACTATCAAATTGTAAAAAAGGGGCGATCGCTCTAATTCTTTGGTTAATATTTCGCCGGAATAATACCTTTGTTTCTGGTAGAGAGTCCCGTGTAAATATCATTTGCCAGTCTTTTAAATATGTGGCAAATAACCACCGTCTCCATAAAGAACCTATTGTAATTCCACCGCTGCCATCGTAGGTATTATAAACGTTATCACTACCACTGGGATAATCTAATTCTTTAACTCTTGTCCCAGTCATGACATGAGTATTAGAAATTTCTCCATAATAAATTCGTGGTTCACCAATAGGAATACTTTCCCGAATAGCTGCATTAGCAGTAGTTAAAGCTGCACCATTACCACTAATATCTTTGACAAAATATTCTGGTAAACCACCTGGTGCAACTGTATTTACTGGACTTATGGTAAAACCATAACCATGAGTGTAAATTAAATTGCGGTTTACCCATGTTTGTGCTTGTTGTGGGACAGCATTATAATCTAATTCTCTGGCGGCTATTAGTACCTGACGTTTTTCATTTGTTGGGGGTTCTTGTTGGTTAGTTTGGTTGCTGATAATGTAGCGATCAATATCGGCATCAGGAAACGCATAATAAGGACGAATTTGTTGTAATTGTCGGTTAGTTTTTAATAGTGGTTCTTGATCCCAAAGCCGAATATTGCGAATAGTTAAATCATTGGCTTTGATATCTGCTTGGGTTAATTTTCCTTGGGGATTAAAGGTTTGAGCATCTATGGCTTCTAAATCAAATGCTTGACGAGTGAGGGCGATAGTGCGTTGAATATAAGGTGTTTCTCTCTGTAATTCATTGGGTTGAACTATAAAAGATTGGATAACCGCAGGTACAATAAAATCACCTGCAATTACTAATAATAAATAAATACCTAAACCATAAATTACCCATTGATGATGTTGAGATTTGGGTTTCCAAAATAAAGTTTGCCATAATAAATAAAAGGCGATCGCCACAGCTAAAACACATAACATGGTATCAGCGGGCAACTGTATTTTAACATCAGTGAAACTAGCCCCAAAACTCACACCACGGGGAGAATAAACCAGTTCATAACGACTTAACCAAAAACCAAAGGCTATCACCAACATTAAACCGCCACCTAAGCCGAATAAATGACGTTTTTGTGTGGGCGAAAACCCAGGAAAAATGCTTTGACTGATACTGTCTCCTGATACAAGATAGCTGAGAGTAACAGCAAGAAAACTATATAAAAATAAACCTATCAGCCAAAAAGCCAACAGTTCCCAGACAGGAAGGGAAAAAATATAAAAGCTGATATCTTTGCCAAATAAAGGTTCAGTGCTATTGAAGGGGGTGGAGTGCAAATACAACAAGATTTTTTCCCATTGTTGAGATATTAACCACCCAAAACCGAGACTAAAAATAATAGCGATCGCCCACAGCAAAAACTGAGAATATATCAAAAGAGCGATCGCCATCACCACAGCTAATGCAAAATACCAAACTTGCGAAATAGTTCTAATGCTCAAGTTCCAAACTATCTCTGGTCTAAATAAGATAGTAAAAGGTGAATTAACCTGATTAATTTGTCCATTCCAGTAACTTAACGCAACTTGTCCATAATGGGTGAAAATTAACCCCACTAAAAAACTCAAGCTTAACGTTAGCGGTAACAACCAGAATAATTTAATTTGTGTGTTTCCTGTCGCAATCTGCGGAGTTTGATAGACTTGCTTATACTGCGGACTTAGAAAATTTGTTAGTTCCCTACTCAGTGTAGTTTTTTCAATTCTTGCTGGCTCAATTTTCAGGGACTGGGGATATTGCCAACGTTTTGCTAAAATTAAATTTCCCAGTAAATAGATCATACTCAAGCTAACAACACCCACCCATAAAGCACCTTGAGTTATTAACCGCACCATAAAAGTTGGCAAATAACCAACTTCTTGAAACCAAAAAATTTCCGCCCCTAAATGAGAAGCTAGATCCAAGATGAGCCACAAACCCAAGCAAACGATAATAACTCTAAAGCACCATTTGAAAAACATTGATTTTCTAAGGAATAGGGAATAGGGAATAGGGAATAGGGAATAGGGGAAATCAAAGTTCCACATTCAAGTCATTATATCAATAGTCATGGTAGTTTTTGTACGGAGATCCCGAAGGTTAGAAGCAAAAGCGCAAAGGAAGATAAAAAAATTATCAGTTCATCTTTGATGATAAAGCGATCGCTCCTCACTGTGCTGTTGGTGATAGTTCCTTGAGGGCGACATAGTGCAATACTACTCGGTTAAGCCTTTTTTGGGGCATTACCAAATTTCAAGGGTTTCAGCCTTATTTGTTTCGTTAACTGAGCAGTTTTTTGGTACAGTATTAAAAATTTTTCCATACTCATTTTTAATAGAGTAAACAATTAGCTTTAATCCATTTAATCTCTTCGATTACCTTCCAGTGCATTCCGAACTTCATCCTGTAATATTTAGCCATGAATGATTAAAAAATACTTTTCAAATAATTAGTAGTATAATAATCCAAGATACTAAGGAGTTAATTATATGCAAATAAGACTTAAATCAAAAGTTGATACACAAGGTAAATTATTGTTACAACTTCCCCAAGAATTAGCTAATCAAGAATTAGTAATAATTATTACTAATTCTTTTGAAGAAAAAATACCAACACCAGAAGAATTAGGATATCCTGCTGATTTTTTTGATAAAACTGCTGGAAAATGGGAAGGTGAATTTTTAGTTAGAGAAAATTTCGTTGATTGCGATCAAAGAGTTTGGGATATTGAATGATGATTTACTTATTAGATACTAATACCTGCATTCAATATTTAACAGGACGTAGTGAAAATGTAATTAATAAATTTAAAACCACTCATCGTGAAAATATTTGTTTGTGTGATGTTGTCAAAGCAGAATTATACTATGGAGCTTGTCGTAGCATAAAAAAAGAAAAAAATTTATCTTTATATGAATTCTTTTTCTCTCAATATATTAGTTTACCTTTTGATGGAAAAGCAGCTAAAATTTATGGTGAAATTCGTTCTCAATTATCAAAATTAGGTACTCCTATAGGTGCTTATGATTTTCAAATTGCTAGTATTGCATTAGCTAATAATCTTATTTTAGTAACTCATAATACTAGAGAATTTCAAAGAGTTGAAAATCTACAACTTGAAGATTGGGAAGTATAGTATTTGCGGTGATGTTAGTTTCTTTAGTTTCTTTGGTTTCATCAGACTAGATTATTTCAACCCTCAACACCTTGACATAACTAAATTTTAAACATTCTTGTAAAAACCTTTGGGGAATTTCTATACTTTCTCCCCAATGTTGATGAACATAAGAAGCATGAACATTAGGAATATTAGGTAAATTCCATCCTTCAAAACCTGTATTTTCTTCACAGTCATAACGATAGGTATCAAACAATGATTTTTGCGGGTTTGTAATTACATGAGAACGATGAAATTCATGTCCATAAATATTTGTACCCGCATTTAATAAAAAGCTATTTTCTAAAACCACTGCGCGACGATATCCTAAAGTTAATTTTTTATCCATTTGTGCAGATGTGGGTAATATTCCTACCATTGTCCAAGATTGATTTTCAAAATCAATAATATTTTCACACAAATACATTAAACCCCCACATTCAGCAATGGTGGGTATTCCTGATAAAATCGCTGTTTTTACTTCTTGAATAACTTTAATATTTGCTGCTAGTTCTTGTGCAAATACTTCAGGAAAACCACCACCAAAATACATTCCTTGAATATCTTTTGGTAATTGAGTATCTTTTAAAGGACTCCAAAATATTAATTCTGCTCCCAGTTTCTCTAATAAATCTAAGTTGTCTTGATAATAAAAATTAAAAGCTTGATCCCGTGCAACAGCAATTTTGATTTTTGATTTTTGATTTTCTTTTATTTCTCCGCTTTCTCTGTGTCTGTGCGGTTCGTTGATTTGAAAATTGGGAACATCTGAAGACAGAATTTCAGTTACTTGTAATAGTGGTAATAATTTTTCCCAATCAAAACAATGATCGCCTAAATCTGCAAGACGATGAATTACATCATCTAATTCTGGTAATTCTCCAGTAGGAACTAAACCCAGATGACGATCAGGAATAGTAATATTATCCTGTCTTCTGAGAACACCCAAAATAGGTAAGTTGAGAGTTTTCAAGGAATTTTTTAATAAAGATAAATGGCGATCGCTCCCTACTCTATTTAAGACTAATCCAGCAATTTTAACTCTCTGATCCAAACTACAATAACCATGTGCGATCGCTGCCACTGAACCAGACAAACGACTACAATCAATTACTAATATTACCGGGCTATCTAATAATCTGGCAACATGGGCTGTACTAGCAAAGTCCATTTGATGATTGCCATTTTCAGTTATATTGAAAGAATTACCAACACCATCAAATAAACCCATCACTCCCTCAACCAGAGTATATTCACATTCTTGGGAATGACGCTGAAAACATTTTTGAATATAACTTTCTGAAGTCAAAACCGCATCTAAATTTCGACAAGGACGACCAGTAACATACTGATGAAACATAGGATCAATATAATCTGGACCAACCTTAAAAGATTGTACTTTGACACCACGACGACACAAAGAGGCTAAAAGTGTGAGCGTCACCGTAGTTTTGCCCACTCCGCTGCGTTCTCCAGCAATAATCAAAGACATGAATTAGGTACAAGATAAAGGGAATATCACTTAATTGTATCTGATGATTATACCTGATATTCCGATCCAAAAAAGCTAACTCAAAGCATTTGGTTTTAAATTAATTTTGCCTGACTCCTGACTCCTGTACGGGCGAAGTAGGGGCGAAGCATTCGGAAAATAACCTGTGATCAAAATTGATAATTTATAGCCCGAATGCTTCGCCCTTACAGGAAAATAGCCTTGGACAAAAATTTATAATTAGTCGCCCGAATGCTTCGTCCCTACGACTCTTATGAAATTTAATCAAAGCCTAACTATAGACAAATTTACTGATAATCTGATATGCTTTCAATGTTAAAATTTTTGCTTAAACCGTAATAATACTTTTAGTTCAACCCTTGACTCAGAGATTTTCTTTCCTGCGTTTTGGCAAACATCGTCCATCGAAATTCAGATTTTCCCAATTATTGCCTCTGTTATTGATAGTGATAGCAGTTTACTGTTTTTTAGAATTGGCTTGGCCAAAGCGTTTCCTGCTTCCCGGCTTATTTGGAGAATCAGTATTTTGTATCAACACTCCTGATAAAGTTTTAGCATTGACATTTGACGACGGACCTGATCCAGTCTATACCAGAGCCATTTCTCAAACCCTTTTAGATTATCAAGCTCAGGGAACATTTTTTGTCTTGGGAAAACACAGTGCAAAGTATCCCCAAATTGTCAGAACTTTGGAAAAACAGGGACATGAAATAGCAAACCATACCTGGCATCATTACAATCTCAATAGTAAATTTAAAGATACTATTTCTAGAGAAATTAGGGAAACCGATATTTTAATTAGTCAATTAATCTCACGAGACAATGTTCACTTTAGACCCCCTTTTGGTCGTGCTGGTTTTGTTGTCACAAATGTTTTAAAGCAGATAAAAAAACCGATTATTTTTTGGGATGTAGATTTACAAGACTGGCGTGGTAAATCTGCCGCAGAGATGATGAAAATTTTTGAAAATAACTTTCATAATGGCTCAATCATTCTTTTACATGATTCTGATGGTGTAGCAAAAAAAGGAGTATATGCTAGTCGCCATAATACTGTAGAGGTAGTGGAGGAAATTTTGAAAGCTTATACTCCCCAGGGATATGAATTTGTGACTATATCAGAGTTGTTGAAGAGAGGAACTGTAGTTAAAGTACAAGAACGCTGTTTAAAACAATTTTCCAATAATAAAGATGGACGTGAATAATAGGCGCTCTACCGTTTCTGCTCCCTGGTTTCATTCTTTACTGCTGCTGATTTGGTTCGTTATTGGTGTAGGGTTACGTTTGACTAATTTAACCGCCAAACCGCCTTGGACTGATGAATTTGCGACTTTAGTATTTAGCTTGGGCAATAGTTTTTTACCAGTACCTTTAGATCAGGCGATCGCTCCTGATATTTTATTACAACCATTACAAATTAATCCCGCAGTTGGTACAGGAGATGTAATTAATAATCTTCTCACAGAGGATAATCACCCACCACTATATTTTGTCTTGGTTCATCTGTGGATGCGGCTATTTCCCCACCCTGAAGGTTTAGTATCTTTGTTTGCAGCACGTTCTTTTCCGGCTTTACTGGGTGCGGTTTCTATTCCCTGTGCTTATTTTTTAGGTAAATTAGCTTTTCGTTCTTCATTAGTAGGACAATT
Organism: Sphaerospermopsis sp. FACHB-1094; assembly: GCF_014696195.1. Lineage (NCBI taxonomy): Bacteria > Bacillati > Cyanobacteriota > Cyanophyceae > Nostocales > Aphanizomenonaceae > Sphaerospermopsis > Sphaerospermopsis sp. FACHB-1094. The sequence goes on from NZ_JACJPT010000012.1 coordinate 72,733, forward strand.
AGCGGCTGCAATGATGGCAGTCTCACCCTACGCAGTATTTTTAGCACAAGAAGCCCGTCATTATACTTTGGCTATGCTGTGGGTGATGCTTTCCCTGGCTTGTTTGGTAGTTGCTGTTCGTCACTTGGAAAAGCAAAAATTATTACCTTTGTGGTTAATTATTGCTTGGGTAGGAGTTAACGCCTTGGGTTTTGCTACTCATTTCTTTTTTGTGATCACTCTTGGCGCTGAAGCTGTAGCTTTGATTTTTGTGGCTTGGAAACAACAAACTCAGACAAAAACTTGGGTGTTGTTCTCTCCTGTGTGGTGGCGATTTTATTATGTAGTAGTTGGTACGGCTGTTGCTGGGTTGGTGTGGTTGCCTGGGAGGTTACAAAATCGCTACCTTGGCACTTTAACCGAGTGGATTAAAAGTGAACGGGTCGGACTGGGTTGGATTAGCCCCATTTTTCAAGCTTTAGGTACATGGATCACTATGATTTCCTTACTCCCAGTGGAAGCACCTGATTTAACGGTGGTTATTTTCTCTGGGTTGGTGATGTTAATTTTCTTTATTTGGGCAGTGCCAATTTTAATTCGGGGGATAAAAGTTCAATTGCAAAAACCGGAAATTGGTTCTATTACTCAGGTATTGATTGGGGTAGTGTTAGGGGCGATCGCTTTCTTTTTCTTCTTTACTTATTTCCTGGGTATTGATCTTACCAGGGGCGCTCGCTATAGTTTTGTTTACTTTCCAGCAGTAATAATTTTACTGGGTGCAAGTCTAGCAGTTTGTTATCAAAATCCCAACATCGGTAAATGGGGTATTAACGGCAAACAAGCTGTAATTCTGATTTGGGTAATGGGGTTAATCAGTGCTATTACAGTTACTTTTAATCTGGGTTATCGCAAATATTATCGCCCTGATTTATTTCTTCCTGTTATTGAACAAAATTCTTCAGTCCCGGTTCTCATTGCCACAACTCATAAAAGTTTAGTACAAACTGGGGAAATCATGGGTATAGCTTGGGAATTAAAATTCTCTGGTTTGCAAACTAATATTGAAAATACTCAATTTCTCCTCGCCCATCAAGCCCAAAACCCCAATACTTCTACTATAGCCCTAGAAAAGACTATCAAAGAATTACCACGACCTTTTGATTTATGGTTGGTTAATTTTCATGCTCCCATTAGTCAGGAAGTGGAAAAATGTCTGCTTGATGATCAAAAGTTGCCAGGAATATATGGGTATGAGTATGAATTGTATCACTGTAAATGAACTGTTATGGCAGAGCAGTTTCCCATCATTGAAGTTCCCCTAGATGCTTCTCAAGATATTGAGGATTTAGGAACAAAAGAAAAATTTTGGTTTTATCACCCAGATTTGGGGCGCTGTCTATTTTGGCAAGGCTTAATTTGTAAAGGGAATATCAGGTGATTGTATCTGATATTCCCCTAATTTTGGTTTTACTTCAATCAGTGAAAACTGTTGATTTTTAAAGTTTATGATCGGCTAAAAAAGCATCAACTTCTTCTGCTGTGGGTTGGGATGCGATCGCACCTGGTTTAATAGTAGTTAACGCCCCTACCGCACTAGAGTATGTAACAACTCGTTTTGCTGTTTCTGCATCTCTCAAACTATGAATACCCAACTTACTCAACTGATGGAGAAACCCAGCTAAAAAACTATCTCCTGCACCAGTGGTATCCACCACAGGTATAGAAAAAGCTGGTAATTTACCTTCATTCTCACCTAAACAATAAGCACAACCATTTTCGCCATCGGTGACTAAAACCCCTTCTAATGAGTTCAATCTGTAAGTAATTGCTCCAGGGTCTGTAGTATCAAACAACCATGATGCTTCCTCTTTTGTGAGTTTGAGAAAATCAAAACGTGGCAATAATGCTGCAATTTTTTGCTTTGCTAAATTAGCATCTTGCCAAAATACAGGTCGCCAATTCACATCTAAGATGATTTTCAAATCATATTGTTCCGCTAATTTCAATGCCTGATGAATAGCAGCCTCACTTTCAGGATAAGCTAATTCCAAAGTCCCCAACACCAAAAAATCAGCATCGTTAAACAGTGATTCTGGTATTTGTTTAGCTTGTAAGCGGGTGTCGGCAAATTCGCTAGTATCATATTTACCAAAACCAGCAAAAGAGCGATCGCCGGTCAAATCCCTGACTACATAAACTTGTCGCGTTGGTGCTGTCGGATGACGTTGCACACCCGTTGTATCTACACCTACATCTTGTAATAACTTCACCAGTGCATTACCTGGTTGATCTTCTCCTACAGCACCAATAAAACCTGCGGGCGTTCCCAGTTTAACTAAAGCACAAGCCACATTAGCTGGCGCTCCCCCTGGGTAGGGAGTCCAAGAATTGACTTCTTCCAGCTTTAGCCCCATTTGATCCGCTAAACAATCAAACAAAACTTCGCCTAGACACAAAACATGGGGATTACTCATATCATTTTCGATTTACGACTTGGGATTAGGAATATGTATAAAATGTATAAGCATCTTTATTCCTTTGTCTCCAGTTAACCATAAAATAGCAGTTTTTATCACTTTATATAGTACATAATGCTATAAAAACCCAAAATTTACCACTGAAGTAACACTGAATATTTACTGATGAATAGGTTATATTTTATAGAAATTTTGCTTTTAAGAAAATTAACCTTCAGATTAAATTCCCAGAAAATATTGACTTTAGTATTACTAGGAACATTTACAACGTCTAGCTCTGAGAGAATCTTTTAGAATTAGAAAGAGTGATTAAGTACATATACCAAGGGAGAAATAAATAAGCCATGGCTGCTAATGAGTCTGGGACCCCTGTTAGTCTGTCAGACAGAGAACTGCAAATTATCGACTTAGTGGCCGCAGGCTTAACTAACCAAGAGATTGCAGCAAAACTGGAGATTAGCAAACGTACAGTTGATAATCATATCAGCAACATTCTCAGCAAAACAAAGACAGATAACCGAGTCGCTTTGGTTCGCTGGGCTTTACAGTGGGGAAAGGTCTGTTTAAACGATGTGAATTGCTGTACATTACCTAACTACAATGATTCAAATGTGAGTTAGTTTATTAATATGAATCCCTGTGGATGCTGAAAAGTTCAACCATTTTGGATTTTCGATTTGGGTTAGCGAAGCGTAAGCAGCGCAGCGAGTATTTGAGATAGGTACAACCGACAAAGAGCGGGGTATTGAGCTTGCTTCTGAAGTACAAGTACCAAAACACCTCAATCAAAATCCAAAATCTAAAATCTAAAATCTAAAATCTAAAATTGGCAAGATCAATTTTGAGGTTTACAGATTGTTCTCCTCCTCACCTTTATTTTTCAGTGTGAACCTCTACCACAAGTTCCGTGACTTTATCTAGTAAAAGTTGATGCTCTGGGAATCAGCGAATTTTTGCGATCGGAACTGACATACATATCAGAATTTCTCGTTTGATTTAGGCCAAAGGGTTTAGCATTGCTAAACCCCTACTGACTCATGACTCCTGCTATTTTTCAACAAAAATTAGCAATAATCTAGTTGTACAAGCGTTACATTGGAAAGAAATCTATATTACTTTATCCGCTTGGGGGAAAATGAATACTCCAACTTCTTATGCAAATAGCTCATTTCCCTTTAACTTTTTTAATCTTGACTTGATAGCACCATCACCAAACCAAGATACCGACTTACTACAACAGCTATCTTTTGTACCCGGTTTACAAGAAATTCTCATGCTGCGTCAGGTTCACGCCCTAGAACACGCTACTGTTTGGGTTCTGAGTGAAATAAAAAGTGTTGATTCTTCTCCCAAACAGCCTACTCATGTACAGTTTGATAATGAATCATTAAGTGGTTTATCCACAGAACAGGGATTTTACCTTTATGGTGATGTAAATATCAGTTATTTACGGCGTGCAGTAACACTAGCTCAATATCGTCTTACCAACGGAGAATGGGATTTAGCGGTACATCCCCGTTGCGGTACAAATTTATCTGTAGCAATGTTGTTAACTGCTGGATTTGCTATGGGTGTGTCTGTGATGCTACCATTTAGACCTGTTGAGCAACTAGTAGGTTTAGGATTAGCTGCAACTACGGCTTCTGAACTTGCTCCAGATTTAGGTGCTTTCGTTCAACGTTATTTAACAACAGCTATCCCCTTTAACCTCGCAATTGAAAATATCATTCTTACACGGGACACTTGGGGACGTGAAGCGCATTTTGTTAAGGTAAAATGGCGGCAGGTGACTGGTGATTGGTGACTGGGGACTGGGGACTGGTGACTGGGGACTGGTGACTGGTGACTGGGGACTGGGAACTGGTGACTGGGAACTGGTGACTGGGGACTGGTGACTGGGGACTGGTGACTGGGGACTGGGGACTGGGGACTGGGGACTGGTGACTGGGGACTGGGGACTGGGTAATAAATTTGATGTTTCCCTATTAACTATCAACTATTACCAATTACCAATTACCAATTACCAATTACCAATTACCAATTACCAATTACCAATTACCAATTACCAATTACCAATTACCAACCTACAAAAATAATTGTAATTATCAAAACCAACTTCTATATGAGAAAACTGTACTTTTTAGTTCCAGGAACAGATGGAAAATTTGCTTGTGGTGGGCTTTGGGCAGAGTTAAAAACAGTTAATTTAGCTCAAAATATCTGTAGTGCAGAAGTTGTCACTTACCGACAAAGAGAAAAGGATAAGCTGTTTCTTGATGATATACTAAAAAATCAAAATTCACAGCAAAATTTAGATGATGTAATATTTGTGATTAGTTGGGGATTTGATATAGCTAACCTCGCACCTAAACTGCAAAAATATAATGTAGTTTATCATGCTCATAGTGCAGGTTATAATTTTAAACTTCCCTCCAGTATTCCGATTATTACAGTTAGCCGTAATACAATGGGATATTGGGGACAAAAAGCACCTAATAATTTAATTTATTATTTACCTAATCAAATCGCTGATGAATTTACAAATTTGCATTTAGATAGAGATATTGATGTTTTAGTGCAAGCGCGAAAATCTTCTGAATATTTAATTAAACAATTAATTCCTACATTACAACAAAAGTGTAAAGTTTTTGTTGTTGATTCTTATATTGAAGATTTACCAGGATTATTTAATAGAGCGAAAATTTACCTTTACGACTCTGCGGAATATTGGGCGCAACAGGGTGTAAGTGAAGGTTTTGGTTTGCAACCGATGGAAGCTTTAGCTTGTGGTTGTCAAGTTTTTTCTAGCGTTAACGGCGGGCTTTCTGATTATTTAGATCCGGGATTTAATTGTTATAAAATAGCTGGGTATTCTCTAGAATATGATGTACAACGTATTCTCAAAACTTTATCATCTCCAGTGGCTTTGACTTTACCCACAGAAGTTTTAGCAGAATACAGAACTGAAAATATTATCCAGCGATTCACAGTAATTTTGTCAGCAATAAATGAGTTTTTTGATCACAAAAAATATTACTCAGCTAATATTCAAGATATCACCCGAATGCGTTTAGCAAAATTATTTATACAGAGAGTACACAAGAAACTGATAAAATTTAAATAAAATTAAACAAGTAGATCAACCTGTAGATCAACCTGAAAAAACCAAATCAAAAAATATTCTATTAATTCTTATGGGGTAGATTCTTGTGGGGTAGGCATACTTCAACACGCTCAGTAGGGCTTGCTGAATAAACTCAAAACCTTGATAAATCAAGGGTTTCAGGTGGAAAATCAGGAAATCAGTGCAGGATTTTTCAGGGGTATACTCCTAAAAGCGTGCATTTTCCGGGTGAAATTTCAAAGAATTGGTTACTAACAGATCACCCAAAGTCTTGCCTATTCCCTATTCCCTGCCTTAACGAAGAGACTTTTTCAGCAAGCCCTAAATAGGGTTTGCTGAATAAACCTAAAACCTTGATATATCAAAGGTTAGAGGCTGATAAACACAGAAATTAGTGCAAGGGTTTTGAAGGGTATACCGGAAAAAGTGTGCATTTTTTGGGATTTCAAGAGACGGCAAAGAAATTTTCACATCTCCTCCTGACTCCTGACTCCTGACTCCTGACTCCTATGCCTTCACGGAAAGACTTTCTCAGCAACCCCTATTTAGGTGACAGGTGACAAAAAAGCAGATAAGCTGATGTGCAGCTAAACTGTATAATCAAAAAACCTGAAGTTACAGTAGCACAAGCATCTTGCTTGTATTAATTATTCAAGTTAAAGGCATAACAGCTTAAACGCAGATGTTTTTTTGATTCTTTCAATCCAGAAACCAATTTTCTATTTTCAGATTTTGAAACTCACTAAAATCTGCAACATTATTTGTTACTAAAATCAAATCATTTGTTTTTGCTATTGCTGCAATTTGTCCATCTGGATATGCAGGAGTTTTTCCTATTCCTACAAGTCGCGCTCTTTCGTTAGCAAACCATTCCGCAGCTACATCATCATAATGTAAGATGGGTATTTTGGGTTTAATTACCTGGTGTAAATAATTAGGGTTTGCTGAATAAACCTAAAACCTTGATATATCAAAGGTTAGAGGCTGATAAACACAGAAATTAGTGCAAGGGTTTGGAAGGGTATACCGGAAAAAGTGTGCATTTTTTGGGATTTCAAGACATGGCAAAGAAATTTTCCAATCTCCTCCTGACTCCTGACTCCTGACTCCTGACTCCTATGCCCTCACGGAAAGACTTTCTCAGCAACCCCTAATTAGTAATTTTATTTTTCTTTTTAGAATGTGGTAAACGATAGCAACCAAACAATAATTCATGCCATGTTACTGATGCCATAGCAATTTCTAATTCATATTTTACCATGTTTTGTAAAACTGCTTGATTGGGTTCTATCCTTAAAGGTTCAGAAATAATATTAGTATCTAATAAAAATCGAATCACCAAATTACCTCTCTTCCTGGATGATAATCACGAATATTTTCCCAAATTTCATCAGGGTTAATTTCTATTTTTTCTTCTATTAATTCTTCTCGAAATTTTGCTATACATTCACCAAGAGTTAATTTTTTAATTTGATTTTCATCAAAATTTGAATTTTTATTTTTCATGTTTTTAAGCATCATGATAAATTCTGCTATTTGCGTTTCTGTCATTGTTTCTATTTCTGCTAATAGTTCTTCTTTCAATGTCATGTTTTTAACTCCTGAAGCACATTTAATATTCTTTATTATATCATTCTTTGTCAGAATCAGGTGGTTATCGAGTTTCGACTACGCTCAACTACCGCGACTTGTACTGAGCGACTTGTACTGAGCGACTTAACGCAGAATTTTATCACAACTGATGACAATATCATCACAATACAGTTTTAAACTACGCGACATAAATTACATCCTTTTCTACTGAACTGATTACTTGAGGTTTTAACATTTTTTTAGTTACTAAATCAACGGATAAACCTAAGTTATCTTCTAGGAAAAATTTTAAATCCATATATTGATCAAAGGTAACTTGTCCTTGAAATTCTACTAATAAATCCAGATCACTGGTAGTTTTAGCTTCATCTCTTGCATAAGAACCAAATAAAGCTAAGGATGTGACACCATAACTTTTGATGTTAGTTAAATTTTCTTTGAGGAAATTAATTAAATTCTCTCTATTCATAATGATCATTTTTGGTCAGAATCAGGATGGTTTTACATCAGGTGATGATTAAGTTCGGGATATTTAGCAAATAATCCATCCATACTTGCCAGTTTTGCTCTATATTCTAAGGTAGTAGCAATGATTATTCGATCAAATGGATCTTTGTGAATAGGTGATAAATTAACTGCTCTAATTGCAATTTCTGGTGTAGTGGGAAATAAATCTATTTTAGCAGGTGTTAAAGCTCGCTGAATCCATTCCTGTGGAGAATAATTTAATTCTAATCTTCCACGTTGATGAGCAAGTGCTATTTCATAGCAGGAAAGAGGTGAAACTCCAATTGATTCTGCTAATTCAAATCTTTCAATCCAATGGGAGGGAAATCTATCAAAGTCACCATTGATTAACCATAACCAAATATGAGTATCAAGTACAATTATTTCAGACATTCCCAATCCTTTTCATCTACAATAGGACTAACAATATCACCTAATGTTTTAGCTTTACCTACCATATTCACAACTGGAAAACGCCGTTTAATTTCTGGTTTGGTTTTCATATTTTTAACCATTATTAACAATTCTGCTATTTGTTCTTCTGTCATGGTTTCTATTTCTGCTACCAGTTGTTCTTTAAATGTCATTTTTTTTAACTCCTGAGTTAAATATTTTTTATTATATCATTATTTGTCAGAATCAGGATGTCCAGGACACCCTTCGGTAAGTCAAAAGTCAAAAGTCAAAAGTCAGAATTTAAAGATATTATATCATTATTTAATCTATGTTTATCATCTTTTAGTAAACAAAATAAATCATCCTGTACATCCTTTAATCCTGGTTATCCTGATTCTGACAATAATAATATTGAACGCAGATGTAGCTTGCTTCCCGAAGGGTACGCGGATAAACGCAGATGATTTTATGGTTATCCCGTTTATTTGTAAGGGTTTAGCATTGCTAAACCCCTACGTTGATTGTACATTACCATTCATTCAATGCTGGTAAACTTTTTACTATTCTCACTGTTTCTAAACTTACCCTAACTATCCTCTTCACTAAATCTACTATATAACGCGGATCTTCTGACCAGTGGTTAGGATCATTGACTATTCCACTATCTTTATCTTTGGTGATTTTATACCTTTCCATTATCCATTCTAATGCTGATTTTCCATTTACTATATATTCGTAGGTTTCTAGGGGGATTTGTGATAAGGTGATTTTACTGTTATAGATGATGGTGGTTTTATCTATTCCGTTTTTGTTCTTACCAAATACCATTTTTTCCACACGGTAATCTTGAGTATCTAAATATATTTCTGGTGAAAATTCTTTGATTTCATAAGGTTCTATGGTTTCATAGTTTATATGATATTCTGCTAATTCTCTACCTGCTTTACTGAATGTCCAAAAGTCTCCCGTGTAGGGGATGCGGGGTAACATTTTTTTTAAGTCTGCTGCAAATCTTTGTTTATATTCTGGGGAGTGGAGGACTCCATATATGTAATAAAATATGTCTGTTTTGGTGATGGTTTTGTCTTGATATTTTTTCTGGAAGTCTTTTAATATGCTATCGGAAATGTTTTCTTTTTTGGTGTATTGTTCTGTGGTTGCTGTTGCAAATAGTTCTCCTAGTTCGCTTTGTTTTTCGTAGGTATATAGGGGGAAACATTGACCTGTATGTTGAAAATGTAAATTAGGAATAACATCTGTTATTAAAGCTGAAAAATCCTTTTGTGCGCCAATTCCAGTAACACAAATTGCTAAATTTTCTAAATTTTGATTAGGAAATATTTTAGGAATTTGGTAAACACAGTTATTTAGATATCTATTAAAATAATATATTTGTTTGCAAAAAGGACGATACATTCCTTTTGTTACTTCATCTTCGTTAAAGCTGTGTATTTTAAATTTTCCGCAATCTTCCTTTAACTCTCTTGTCCAACTAATCTTTTTAGCATCAGTATCAATAAAACTTTCTACTTGTTTCTTTCTTTGTTCAACATTATTCAGATTTTGACCTTTTATAATCTTCTTAAAATCTTCAACTTGTTGATTATAAAAGTCAATCATTCTCGTCATATTATCAATAACTGATTTATGAGAGAAATTATAAACCCAAGTATCACGATTTGTTTTTACCCCATTTGAATACAAATCAAAAATAGTTTTTTCTTGCTGATTTTTTTTATCACCTAAAGAAATAAAACTTTCAAAATCATCATTACGTTGATTAATCCAATCATAATTTTCATTAGGGGTAATTTCTGACCATTGGATAGTAGAAATATCACCAAAACTTTTAATAATATTTAATTTTTCCTCACGACTTAAATAATCACCAATATCATGATAAAATAACTTACATTCCTGTTTTTGATCAGGATTTTTGATTAATAAAATCACAGCAATACCAGCTTGACTACCAGAACCAAAAATTTGACCACCTTCTCTTTTCCAATCACTAATTCTCATATCTCCTTTTAGATTAAAACAATAAATGCTAGTAAATTCATCTACTAAACATTTTCTTAAACCATCAGCATAGCTTTTATCAATGAAGTTTCCATTGGTTACAAAACCAACTATACCTTTATCTTTAATTCTATCACTTCCCCATCTAAAACCGCGAATATAAGAATCATAAAGTTTATTTTTTAAAGTAGCAGTAGAATATTTAGCGTAAGTATTAGCAATTCTACCATCTAACTGATCATATTTAAGATTTTTATTCCCATCATTTTCGCTAGTTTGTCCAGCAGAATAAGGAGGATTACCAATAATCACAGTAATATCATTTTGCTTTTGATTAATCACCCGTTGATTATTTTCCGGGAAAATCTTTTCTAACAAATAACCGTCATTTTCAAACATTTGAAAAGTATCAGTTAAAACAATGCCATTAAAAGGCCGATATTCACTACCAGCTAAGAAATGATAACTTTCCTCAATATTAATCGCAGCAATATAATAAGCTAATAAAACAATCTCATTACAATGCAACTCATGACTAAATTTCCGTTGTAAATCTTCCCGTTTTATTAACCCACTTTGCAACAACCGGACAATAAAAGTACCCGTACCTGTAAAGGGATCTAAAATATGTACACCCTCATCAGATAAACCCACACCAAACTCTTGTTTTAAGGCAAAATCAGCACTTTTAATAATAAAATCTACCACTTCCACGGGAGTATAAACAATCCCCAATCTTTCCACTAACTTAGGAAAAGCAGCACGGAAAAATTTATCATATAATTCAATAATAATCCTCTGTTTTCCTTCCGCATTATCAATACCGCTTGCGCGTTCTCGCACACTTTGATAAAACTTTTCTAAAGTCTGCACATCCTTTTGCAAAGATTGATTTTCTAACACATCTAACATTCTTTGCATGGTTTGAGAAACGGGGTTAAATTTAGTAAATTCATATCCTTCAAACAAAGCATCAAACACAGGTTTGGTAATTAAATGTTGAGATAACATTTCAATTGCTTCTTCTGTGGTGACATTAGGATTAATATTTTGATGTAAACCTGTGATAAACTCATCAAATGCCTTTTTCGCTTCTGATTCAGAACTTTCTAATAATGCTTTAATTCTGGAAGTGTGACCTTCAGCAATTTTCGCTACATCTTTAGCCCAATCTTCCCAATAACGACGATTACCACATTTAGTAACTATTTTTGCATAAATCGCATCTCGCCATTCTTCAACGGGGAAATTTAACTCTAATTGTTGATAGGAACTTCCCGTATTTGTAGATGTAGAACTATCATTTTTTTGCCTACCACCAACCCCAACCACACTAATTTTATTCGGACGACGTTTATTGAGATCAATTTTATTGACAGTATCATTAAATCTGTCATCATGGGCGCGTAATGCCTGTAATACTTGCCAAATTACCTTATATTTTTCATTATCCTTTAAAGCGACATCAGGCGACATATCCGCAGGAATACCCACAGGTAAAATAATATAACCGTATTTTTTCCCCTCTGCTTTTCTCATCACCCTCCCCACAGACTGCACCACATCCACCACGGAGTTACGAGGAGTCAGGAACATGACAGCATCCAACGCAGGAACATCCACCCCTTCCGATAAACACCGTGCATTGGAGAGGATGCGACAGATATTACCCCCCCTAACCCCCCCTTGTGAAGGGGAGGAATAGGAGGGTTCAGCTTTTAACCATTCTAATTTTTCGGTTCTTTGTAAAGCGTTTTGTGTACCGTCAACGTGCTGTAATTCACATTCTAAAACTGTCTCATCATCGGGGTTTAATTGTTGATAATCATTGATAATATTAGCGAACAATTTTACAATTGTTTCTGAATCTTTAATACTGCGAGAAAAAGCCACCGCCCGTTTCATTGGGGTTTTATCTTCTGTATCATCTCCTTCTTCATCGCTAAGTAAACGTTTAGCTAAACCATTCCAACAACCGACAATTTTTACCGCATCTTGTAAATTTAATTCGTTATTTGCATCTGCTAACTGTTGTTGAAAAGTTGCACCCACAAATTTTTCATCAACTGCTAACACCATGACTTTATAATCAGTTAATAAACCAGTGCTAACAGCTTCACCAAAACCTAAACGATGAAATTCTTTACCGTAGATTTCCACATCATCCATTGAACATAAAAAAGCCTGATTTTCTTTAGCTTGAACTTTAGTATCATCGCTGTAAATTTTGGGAGTTGCTGTCATATACAGCCGTTTTTTAGCTTTGATAAAATCTTGATTATGCACCTTCACAAAATAAGATTCATCCGTTCCCGCAATAGTTACTCCTGTGGTTCTATGTGCTTCATCACAGATGATTAAATCGAATTGTGGTAAACCAATTTTTTGCGCTTCCGATATTGCTTGAATAGATTGATAGGTGGAGAAAATAACAGTTAATTCTTTTTTATCTGCAAAAGTTTGATAGGATTTAATAATATCTTGAGCGTTAGTTGTAGGAGGAAAAGCTAAATCATTAACTGTAATATCTGCAACATCATGGTTGGTGAGCGAAGTCGAACCCTTTTTCTTATTTTTACCCACATTGACATCAGAACACACTGCTATACTATGAAAATTAATCTCACTTTCAGCAGTCCATTCTCTCAAAGTTTGGGAAAGTAAAGAAATAGAAGGAACTAAAAACAGAATTAAGTTATTATCTAAATTATTATCTCTAGGAAAATTTTCCGCAATTTTCAACGCAGTAAAGGTTTTACCAGTACCGCAGGCCATGATTAATTTACCTCTATCTGCATTTTTAAACCCAGTGAGGACTTTTTCTAATGCGGTTTGTTGATGGGGACGAATGCTTTTTTTAGGTTTAAGTTCTAAATTATCAGGATTTTTTAAACTGTATTTATTCCAATCAATAGGACTATTTTCTAAATCATAAATAGTAGCACGAATAACGGGAATTTGTTGATTTTCTAATGCTGCTTCCGCGTGTTTACTCCATTTAGAAGTAGTAGAAATAATCATCCGCTTTTTAAATAAATTTGTCCCGGAAGCGGTGAAAAATGAATCTATATCTGATTTTTCTAAGGTCTGATCTAAATCATAACATTTACATTGTATCGCCCAATAATCCCCAGTATCCTTTTCCACTGCTACTAAGTCAATACCTGTATCTGGCATATTTCCCCGTTTAGGAAATTCCATCCATAACCAAACTTGGCTAAAATGATCTTTATAAAAGGGGTCAGTTTTGAGATAATTTAACATTAAGCGTTCAAATTTATCACCTAAATCACGGGTAGAGGTGGAAGTTTGTTTAAATTCGTTTAATATTTTTTGAATAGTCATATTTATTGGGTAATGGGTAATCTTTATAGATCCCGGATTTCTTTAAGAAGTCCGGGATCTGAATCTATCTAATCTAATCAATATAATAACTACACTTACGTATAGTTGTAAAGTCTTGACTAAGTTATGTTGTATTAATTTTTTTATTATTTTGTTAATGTAACTTAATATAAGTTAATGAATTTGTCTGAATCAGGATGTCCAGGATTTGAGGATTTTCAGGATTGTGATTGTTTAAATTTCTGAATTTGTCTGAATCAGGATGTCCAGGATTTGAGGATTTTCAGGATTGTGATTGTTTAAATTTCTGAATTTGTCTGAATCAGGATGTCCAGGATTTAAGGATTTTCAGGATTGTGATTGTTTAATTGATGGTTTGATTTTATAGATTTTATTTGTCTGAATCAGGATGTCCAGGATTTAAGGATTTTCAGGATTGTGATTGTTTAAATTTCTGAATTTGTCTGAATCAGGATGTCCAGGATTTAAGGATTTTCAGGATTGTGATTGTTTAAATTTCTGAATTTGTCTGAATCAGGATGTCCAGGATTTCAGGATTTTCAGGATTGTTATTGTTTAAATTTCTGAATTTGTCTGAATCAGGATGTCCAGGATTTAAGGATTTTCAGGATTGTTATTGATTACTTTTCTGTTTGCATCAGAATCTAAAGATATTATAAGCTGTTGTGCATTTAATTTGTATAAGTGGAACAGGCATCTTGCCTGTTAAACAAGAGTTCAGAACATTAGGATTATACAATTTAGCTGTGTAACAGCTTATCATTATTTAATCTAAATTTATCATCTTTTCGTAAACCAGAAACTTAAAATAAAAATTACATCCTGTACATCCTCTAATCCTGGTTATCCTGATTCAGACAAAAAGACAGAAAATCAAACCATCAATTAAACAATAACATCCTGTACATCCTCTAATCCTGGTTATCCTGATTCAGACAAAAAGACAGAAAATCAAACCATCAATTAAACAATAACATCCCGTACATCCTATAATCCTGGTTATCTTGATCTTGCTTACACCACGCTATCAGAAAATTACAAAACTATCACAGTTTCACCTTGATTAACAACATCATAATAACGAATATGTAAAGTAATTTCTGCATCAAGTTTTTTCAGAAATATCAATAATTTACCCTCACTAAAACGCTGAAATTCACCATTCATTAAATGAGATACTTCCGGTTGAGAAATACCTAAAATCTCGCTAATTTCTCGCCGTTTCAAATTACGTTGTTTTAAAATTTTAATTACTTGTATTCCAATTTTACCTCTAGTTAAAAGTTCATCAGCATTAGCAAAACCTAAATCTTTAAAAACATTACCACTACTTTCTGTAAATGTCTTTTCTTGGTTCATTGTTCCTGTTCCCTTGCTACTGCATCTTTGTAACGTTGTTTAATCAAATCAACATCAGACTGTGGGGTTTTAATTCCCTGTTTTGACTTCTTCTGAAAAGCGTGTAAAACATAAATATTGTTGCCAATTTTTACTGCATAAACACACCTATAAGTATCCGTATCATAACGTTTAACAATTTCATATACACCACTCCCTAAACCTTTAAAGGGTTTTGCATCCATTGGAGTTTCACCAGCTTGTATTAATTGTAGTGAGTAACCTATAGAACTGCGAACCTCTTCTGGAAATGAACGGATATTTTTCAGAGAGTCCCCCATCCAAATCAGGGGACGCAAAGGAATATCTATAATACCTTCTTCATTATCCATTATATATAAAATTTCCTATAATTACAAATCAGATCATATCATAAAAATGAAAAATCACATCCTGTACATCCTCTAATCCTGGTTATCCTGATTCAGACAAAAAATTTTGACTTTTGACTTTTGACTTTTGACTTTTGACTTTTGACTTCCCAAAGGGTGTCCTGATTCTGATAAAATAAACCATCCTGTAAATCCTATCCATTACCAATCACCAATTACCAATTACCAATCACCAATTACCAATTACCAATCACCAATTACCAATCCATGAAAAAATTATCTTTCTTATTCCTCTTAATTAGTAGCAGTTTCTTATTATTAGGTTTTCAGGATCAGGTGGCTAATTCTCAACCAAAACCATCAACTATTTGTCCTGGTAATAATTCTCGGTTTAGTATTGAATTTTTCAAGACTAATAATAAAGGTGAACGTTATTCTAGAGGTATTAATCATGTAATTGTTTTTAATCCTAAATCCCCCCATTTAGATTTTAAAGTAAATGTGGGTTTAGATCATAAAATCTATGCTAAGGATGGTAGGGGTAATTTTAGAAGAGAGTATATCCCTAAATTTTTTAGTCAATTGGTAGGTGATGAAAATTCCAAGTTAAATGGTAGAAAACCTATTGCAGCTATTAATGCAGATTATATAGATACGGTGAATAAACCCCAAGGTTTAAATATTTCTCGTGGTGTAGAATATTCTGGTGCTTTTAAAAATAAACGTTCTTCTTTTGCGATATCTGGAGGAAACCCCAGTCAGCGTGTTGCTACTATTCAGATAGGAAAAAGAGGATCTAATTTACTAAATTATAATGTAGTAGGTGGTAATGGTAGATTTTACAATCAGGGTGTTTTTAAAGATATTTGCAAAGCTTTAGGTGATTTTGCTTGTAAAGGTGCTACTAACCGTTCTATGGTAGCAATTACCAGTAAAGGTTATGTAATTCTGTTAGTTAATGATGTGAAAGCTAATTCTAGTATTCAAGTTTCTGCAAATAATAAAGAGTTGTTACCTAGTCAGTTTGATGATGTTTTAGAAGGTATTGCGAGAAATAATTGTTTAGGAAGAATTAGGGAAGGAATGTTATTTGATGGGGGTATGTCTCCAGGGTTGTTTTATAATAATAAGGTGTATGTGGAAAATTTTGGTCCCATTGGTTCGGTGTTTCTCATTTATAAGAAGTGAAAGATAGGTAGGGTTTGCTGAAAAAGTTATCTGTGAGGAGTCAGGAGTTCAAGGAGTCAGGAGTTCAAGGAGTCAGGAGAAAGATAAATATTTCCTGTTTCCCCAGTCCCCAATCACCAATCACCAATCACCAATCACCAATCACCAATCACCAATCACCAATCACCAATCACCAATCACCAATCACCAATCACCAATCACCAATCACCA